>NZ_JAXOFX010000019.1:0-82474 GCF_034427655.1 Robertmurraya mangrovi | reverse complement strand
ACATACGATTCTATAATTACCAGAGATTTCAAAAGAAATTAAATAACCTGAGTCCTTATATATACAGAACTCAGGCTGCTTAAATTTGCGTTTTTATCACTGTCTACTTGACAGGGGTCACTTCATTTTGGAGGTGGTTCTTTAATTTTGAATTTTTTGCTGAACCAAATATTTTAAAGAATTATATATTAATAATTGAGCCTAAAGGTCCGCATTAGTCTCTAAATTGGTTAATCCTCCCAGAACAATTACCCGGTAGCAGTACTATAATGTAGTACATTCAGGAAGGAGGAATTAGGTTTGGATAACGAAGAACAACAACGTAATGATAGAAAAAATGCTCGCCTACAAGCCAGGCTTGAACGTTTATTGGCTAAATTAGAACATCTAGAACGATTTGCAGGAGACTTACCAGAAGCAAGACTGGAAAGAAAAAGACAAAGGTTAAATGATAGTATAGAAGCTTTACAGGATGAAATTAATGGGATCTCTGTTGTAGAGACTGATGTAGAGGTAGAAGCAGATGGTGTAGCCATTGCAGAGGCTGAGGCAAATGCTGAGGCAAATGCGGATGCGAATGCGGATGCGGAAGCCGATGCGGATGCGGAAGCCGATGCAGACGCTGAGGCTGATGCAGATGCGGAAGCTGATGCCGACGCCGACGCCGATGCTGATGCTGATGCAGAAGCCCATGCAGATGCAGATGCAGATGCGGATGCCGACGCCGATGCGGAAGCCGATGCGGAAGCCGATGCGGATGCGGAAGCCGATGCAGACGCTGATGCTGATGCAGATGCGGAAGCTGATGCCGACGCAGACGCCGATGCTGATGCTGATGCAGAAGCCGATGCAGATGCCGATGCCGACGCCGATGCGGAAGCAGATGCCGATGCGGAAGCAGATGCCGATGCAGAAGCCGACGCAGATGCCGATGCTGATGCGGAAGCTGATGCAGAAGCAGATTCAGAAGCAGATGCGGAAGCAGATGCAGAAGCCGACGCCGACGCAGAAGCCGATGCGGAAGCGGATGCAGAAGCAGATGCTGAAGCGGATGCAGAAGCCGACGCTGACGCTGATGCCGATGCCGAAGCGGATGCAGAAGCGGATGCAGAAGCGGATGCAGAAGCGGATGCAGAAGCGGATGCCGAAGCGGATGCCGAAGCGGATGCAGAAGCGGACGCCGAAGCCGATGCGGAAGCAGAAGCCGATGCCGAAGCGGATGCCGAAGCGGATGCAGAAGCGGATGCCGAAGCCGATGCGGAAGCGGATGCCGAAGCGGATGCCGAAGCGGATGCAGAAGCGGATGCCGAAGCCGATGCGGAAGCGGAAGCCGAAGCGGAAGCCGACGCCGATGCGGAAGCGGATGCAGAAGCCGATGCGGAAGCGGATGCCGAAGCGGACGCCGAAGCAGATGCTGAAGCGGATGCAGAAGCAGAAGCAGAAGCCGATGCGGAAGCGGATGCAGAAGCCGATGCGGAAGCGGATGCCGAAGCAGATGCAGAAGCAGATGCAGAAGCGGATGCCGAAGCAGATGCGGAAGCGGATGCCGAAGCGGAAGCCGACGCCGATGCGGAAGCGGATGCAGAAGCCGATGCGGAAGCGGATGCCGAAGCGGACGCCGAAGCAGATGCTGAAGCGGATGCCGAAGCAGATGCGGAAGCGGATGCCGAAGCCGACGCCGATGCGGAAGCGGATGCAGAAGCCGATGCGGAAGCGGATGCCGAAGCGGACGCCGAAGCAGATGCTGAAGCGGATGCAGAAGCAGATGCAGAAGCCGATGCGGAAGCAGATGCCGAAGCGGATGCAGAAGCCGACGCTGACGCTGATGCCGATGCAGAAGCGGATGCCGAAGCGGATGCAGAAGCGGACGCTGAAGCCGACGCGGAAGCGGATGCAGAAGCCGACGCGGAAGCGGATGCCGATGCTGACGCTGATGCGGAAGCGGACGCGGAAGCGGATGCGGAAGCCGATGCGGAAGCGGACGCGGAAGCGGATGCCGAAGCTGATGCGGATGCAGATGCAGAAGCTGACGCCGAAGCGGACGCCGAAGCGGATGCAGAAGCGGATGCGGAAGCCGATGCCGAAGCGGATGCCGAAGCGGATGCCGAAGCGGATGCAGAAGCGGATGCGGAAGCCGATGCAGAAGCGGATGCCGAAGCGGATGCAGAAGCGGATGCAGAAGCCGATGCGGAAGCGGATGCAGAAGCCGACGCTGATGCCGATGCCGAAGCGGATGCAGAAGCGGATGCAGAAGCGGATGCAGAAGCGGACGCTGAAGCCGACGCGGAAGCGGATGCAGAAGCCGACGCTGACGCTGATGCCGATGCCGAAGCCGAAGCGGATGCAGAAGCGGATGCAGAAGCGGACGCAGAAGCCGACGCGGAAGCGGATGCAGAAGCCGACGCGGAAGCGGATGCCGATGCTGACGCTGATGCGGAAGCGGACGCGGAAGCGGATGCAGAAGCCGATGCGGAAGCGGATGCGGAAGCCGATGCGGAAGCGGACGCGGAAGCGGATGCCGAAGCGGAAGCGGATGCAGATGCAGAAGCTGACGCCGAAGCTGACGCCGAAGCGGATGCAGAAGCGGATGCGGAAGCAGATGCAGAAGCAGATGCGGAAGCGGATGCGGAAGCGGATGCGGAAGCAGATGCGGAAGCGGATGCGGAAGCAGATGCGGAAGCGGATGCCGAAGCGGATGCGGAAGCAGATGCAGAAGCAGATGCGGAAGCGGATGCCGAAGCGGATGCTGAAGCGGATGCGGAAGCGGAAGCGGATGCGGAAGCGGATGCCGAAGCGGATGCGGAAGCGGATGCCGAAGCAGATGCGGAAGCGGAAGCGGATGCCGAAGCAGATGCAGAAGCAGATGCGGAAGCGGATGCGGAAGCAGATGCCGAAGCAGATGCGGAAGCGGATGCAGAAGCGGATGCGGAAGCGGATGCAGAAGCGGACGCCGACGCAAATGCAGATGCAAATACTAGCTTTGATGGTAACACGATCAGCGCAGGTGGGAATACTTTCACGAATGGTAACAACGTTGTGATTAGTTATGTAGATAATAATGCAACAGCTATTGCATCTATTTTATCCACAATTAGTATGCTTGAAGCTTTAAGAGGGAATCAAACTGGAGGCAGCAATATCGACTCGCTTATCGCTAACCTAACTAATACTCTTTCGACAATGATTCAAGAAGGGAACGGAAACCGTCAAGCGGTCCTTGATGCAATTAATAATCTAAAAAAGAATGAGTCCTAATTAGTTAGATAGGGAAGGAGGAGGTTCTTATGGCCAAAAGAAATATCTCGCGTTGTTCCATCCCGGCAAAGGGTAAGGCTATTCTTGTAAAAGTAAGGAATAGTCACACTGAGCAAAGTCGTAAGTTCAATTTAAATGCTTATGATAAGGATTCGGATTTAAAAGAATCTCTAGGAATATTTTTAGATGGAAAACCAATTAAAAGTGATACTCTTCAACCAGGTACGGAAAGAATATATAAAGTGGATGTAGCAAATGTCAAAAGAAAGGTTTCCTTTGAAATTATTCAGGAGAGTGGAGGATCTGGAGTATCTGTTTCCACAAAGAACAAAGGTCCCGCTAGTGTAGAGATTAGTATTAAATAATGTAAGAATTCAAACTGACTCGGGAGTTTACTTCCGGGTCAGTTTTCTATTAAGAACAAATAGACACTTGAAAAATATAATTTTGACATAATCGTGAACAAAGGACTAGCTTCATATGAAAGGATTGTGAACATTATACTATTTACCTAGTGAAAACTGGAATTATGGGTTAGTATTACCTCGTGTACAGGTCAATTAGTATGAGATTAATAAATAACTGGATTAAACTTACAACCACTTTGAACATATTGCTCTGTCACATCTATTAGTTTACTCCCTTTGGAGGTTGGTTACATGTATAGAACCGTACATACCTTTTGTACACAAGCGGAATATCGAGAATTACGAAGTACTTTACATAAGGAGATTCAGTTAATTCTTGGAAATCCTGTTTCCTTTTTAATGGAAGTGGCTGTCAATGAGGCGATTAACAATGCCCTTAAGTCCAATCGAGATCAAAAACCCGTTACTCTTTGTATAAGGGTTACAAATTATGACCGGTTAATCATCCGAATAAAAGATAACGGAAAGGGATTTAATGCCCAAGATGCATTAAGTAGTGTAACAGCTTCTCCAGAAGCCATATTTGAGGAAAAATTATTGGAGGAATCAGGGAGAGGTTTATCCATTATAGCAAGTGCTTCGGATAAAGTGTATTACAACCGTAAGGGGAATGAAGTTCTTATGATGAAATACATCAGAACCCTATGAATAATGGAAAGCTTACTTAAAGATTGAGGTGGATCATTGGATGGCAAAGTTAACAAAGAAACTCTTATTATCGTATTTTATTATAGTCATAATCATGGTAGGTTTAGGTTTGGAAGCAATTTACACGTTATCTACCGTAAATCAAAATGGAGTAGATATGTACAACGATCGTGTTGTACCCTTAGCTCAAATAGCTGAAATTGCTAAGTACTCTGAGAATACCCGTGTGCAAATGGTAACAGCTGTTAACTTAGAAGACCCAGCAACAACAAAAGTTGCCGAAGAGAATATTTTAAAGATTGAAGAATTAATTAAGGCATATAAAGAGAGCTATCTTGTTCCTGAAGAAGAAGCAAAGTTTAAAGAGTTTGAAGCAAACTGGAGTCAATTTACTGGAGTTGTAGCCAATAATATCAAGTTAATTAGAAATGGGCAGTATGAAGAAGCCAAAATAGGATTAAAAGCAGGTGGACAATATTTTGGACCTGCTAGTGAAAATATAACCGCTCTAATTAACATTAATAAAGAAGTAGCCTATGACTTATTAAATAAGAACAAACAAAAATATGATGAGTCTCTATATATATTAATTGCACTAATTGGTTTAGCGATCATACTAGCTGTTGGAATAGGAATATTTGTTGGAAGAAAAGTCGCTTACCCAGTGATTGAGATTTCTAATCGAGCAAAAAGAATTGCAAACGGAGATTTAACGGGTGAAGACATTATCTTAAAAAATAACGATGAGATTGGGGATTTAGCTGGTTCTTTTAACGATATGAGCAAAAGTTTAAGAGGAGTAGTGTCAACTGTTATTGAATCATCATCAGAATTGACGGCTGTTTCAGAACAAATGGCAGCATCTAGTGAACAAGTATCTGCTTCCGCTGCAGAGGTTTCAAACTCAATGAACTACGTGGCACAGAACACAGAGACTGGTAATCAATCTGTTGTAGAAGTTTCAAAAGTATTATTAGAGTTATCGTCTCTTATTCAGATTGCCAAAGGGAAAGCCATTTCTGCCCAGCAAAACTCAGAAACCACATTTCAAACAGCAAACGCAGGTAAAGATATTGTGAGTAAATCTATTAATAAAATGGAGATTATTCGCAGTAGAACAGTAGAAACAGAAGGGCTAATTCAAAAGCTCGATCAATATTCACAAGAAATTGGACACATTACTAAAATGATTACTAGTATTGCAGACCAAACCAATTTACTGGCTCTCAATGCCTCCATTGAAGCAGCAAGGGCGGGAGAACATGGACGAGGTTTTGCTGTAGTAGCAGAAGAGGTTCGTAAATTGGCTGAGCAATCCAATGATGGGGCAAGTCAAGTAGCAGAGCTTGTTAGGAAAATTTCCGGAAGTACAGGAGAAGTGGTTAAAGCTATTCAAGAAAATAAGGTAGAGGTAGAACAGGGTGTTACTGTTGTAGCAAGTGCTGGACATGCCCTTGATCGTATTCTAACTGCTGTGACAATTACCTTAAAAGAAGTGAATAGCATTACTGATGTAACAGATGAAGAAGTTGCAAGTTCAGATAAAATCGTTGCTCTTATACACAAGCTTTCAACTATTATGGAAAGTACCGCTTCAAGTACAGAAGAAGTGGCTGCATCCACTCAAGAAACAACCGCTGCAATGGAAACTGTTTCAAGTAGTGCCGAAGAAGTAAGTGCTATGGCACAAGAATTACAATCTTCGGTTCAGATATTTAAAATATAAGTTATTCTTTATATAACTATAGAGAATGAGATTAAATGGAGCGTAGTTCAAGGTGTGGGAAATAGAGGAAAACAATAAATAGATTTTACAATAAAGTCATGTAACATAGGCTCGGTTCGTCTTAACAAAAATGATTAAAGGGGGAATAAGAATATGCTAAAGAAAATAGAGATTACTGAATTAGAACCACATCTAATTAAAGTGAGATTAGTAGGAGATCTTTACGTAGAAGAAGCTACTGAAATTCGTGAAAGACTGTTAAAGCAGATTGACCAAGGGGTACAAAGTATGACTGTGGATGTAAGTGAGTTAAATTATATAGACAGTTCGGGCCTTGGAGTGCTAATCGCTATCCATAAACGTTGTACTAGTAAAGGTGGATTTGTGAAAATAAAGGGAATAAAAGGGAACATTAAAGAATTGTTTGAATTAACTCGTTTAGATCGAGTGTTTGAAATAGAATAAACTTTGAAAAAACCTTTAACTGTGTATATTCAGTTAAAGGTTTTTTTAGGTTAATATAAACTAAAGTAAATTTCCTTTTAGGAGACACCTATGAATGAAAAAAACTATGATGAATTGCTTAATATTAAAACTACGGGAAATCAAATGGGTTTCCATTCATCCTTTCATTACCATCGCTATGAGGCAACACCATATGAAGCATTAGATAGTTTATTTGAAATGTACGAGTTGAATAGTAAACATCGCATTGTTGATTTTGGATGTGGAAAAGGTCGTTTAAACTTTTACATCCATTACTTCTTTCAAGCAGAAGTGGTGGGAGTAGAAATGAGTGAGAATTTTTTTCAAGAAGCTATCCGTAACCGGGACCAGTACTGTAAAAGAGTAAAAACAGGAAAAGAGAGGATGCATTTTCATTTTGGCCTAGCCGAACAATATCCTATTGAATTAAGAGACAACCGATTTTACTTCTTTAACCCTTTTTCACTTGCCATCTTTATGAAGGTAATTAGAAATATTCTCCTTTCATATGAACTTGAGAAAAGAGAGTTAGATGTAATTTTATACTATCCATCAGAAGATTATATTTACTACTTGGAAAATCAAACTTCTTTTGAACTTGCTAAAGAAATCAAATTATCGGAAAAAGATGTGTCTGAAAGGTTTTTAGTGTACCGTTTAACATAAAATCTTATTAGAATAGGGTAAAGTTTAGCTACATAGAAAATGTTAAAACATCAAACACAAAAGGCTTCCTTATGGAAAGTCTTTTTCTTTTTAACTAAAATATTGAATGAATTTTCATATTTTTCGAAACTTTATAGGCGGTTAATCGTAAGTATTATTGTAGCTAGTTATTTAACGAGTAAAGGCTCTTTTCACAATCAAGACAGTAAAACGTAATCATCAATTTCTTACTAATGTATTTATTTGTGAAACAGTCTTAATAAACAAACAGGAGGTTGAATATGCTTACGTCTATAGGTATTGCAATGTTTGTCATACCAGTGTTAATTGTTGCAGTCCTTGGTGGAGTTGGATATTACTTTTGGGTTAGGATACGATATCGAACAGCGAAATCCAATCAAGCACTAATTATTACAGGTCCAAGATTAGGTGATCCTGAAAAAGAAACGAATATTTTTACTGATGATGAAGGGCGTTCCATGAAAATTATACGAGGTGGAGGCTATCGATTACGTCGATTTCAGACTGCGACACCTGTTAACCTTACCTCCTTTCAATTAAAGCTATCTACTCCAAGAGTATATACAAATGGAGGGGTTCCCATTGTTGCTGATGCGGTTGCGATGGTGAAGGTTGCGGACACTTTAAATGGAATTGCCAATTATGCCGAGCAATTTCTAGGGAAAAAACAAGATGAAATAGAACTAGAAATCATTGAGGTATTAGGAAGTAATCTTCGTGCAATTCTATCAAAAATGACCGTAGAAGATATTAATAGTAACAGAGAAACATTTAATGCGGATGTTTCTGAGATTGCCCAGAAACAACTAGACTTAATGGGCTTCAAAATTACCTCCCTAGGTTTAACTGACATAAGGGATGCAGATGAAGAGAATGGATATTTGAAAAACTTGGGTAGACCACGTATTGCTGAGGTTAGAAAATTAGCTGAAATAGCTGAGGCCAACACGGAGCGTGAAACTCGTATTCACCGTGCTCAAACAGACCAAGAAGCCAAAGAGGAAGAATACAAACGCCAAATTTCCATTGCAGAAGCTAGAAAAGAAAAGGATATTAAAGATGCTGCTTTTAAAGAGGAAACTGAACGAGCACGTGCGAAATCAGAGCAATCCTACGAATTAGAAAAAGCGAAGCTAGCAAAGGAAGTAAAAGAAGAAGAATTGTCTCTTCAATTTATGGAGAGAGAGCGTGCAGTTAAGCTAGAAGAGGAAGAATTGAAGGTACGTAAAACGAAGGCAGATGCAGACTATTATGAAACAACCCGTAGAGCAGAAGCGGAAGCTCGTAAAGCCGAAATTGATGGAGAAGCTAAAGCGAAGATTCGTAGAGAAGAAGGTTCTGCCGAAGCAGATGTCATTCGTGAGCGTGGTAAAGCAGAAGCAGAAGCTCGTAGATTACTAGCAGAGGCCATGGAAAAACATGGAGAAGTTATCATTACCGAAAAACTAATTGAAATGTTACCGGTGTTTGCTGAAAAAATTGCTCAACCGCTTAATAACATTGAATCTGTTAAAATTATTGATTCTGGTAATGGCCAAGGAATTCCTTCCTTCGGTAAAAGCATTACAAAAACGATGGTTGATATGAAAGAGCCATTAAAAGAGATGACTGGAATTGACATTGGTGAATTATTAAAGTCATATGTGAATCGTTCACAAGGCGTCGTTATTCATAATACGACGAATGACAGGGAAGTAACGAACTTACCAAGTAATGAAATAAATAAAAAAGAAGAATAACGTATAGAAGGACCTGTTCACATGCTGAACAGGTCCTTTTATATAACTGTTTATACTTCAAACTTTTTTATTAATTCATTGAGCTGTTCGCTTTGCTGAGTAAGTGTTTCTGCTTGTCTTGAAATAGTTAATATAGCAGCAATTTGCTCTTCTACAGAAGACATCACTTCCTCAGATGAAGCAGAGGTTTGTTCA
Source organism: Robertmurraya mangrovi (assembly GCF_034427655.1). Taxonomy (NCBI): domain Bacteria; kingdom Bacillati; phylum Bacillota; class Bacilli; order Caryophanales; family Bacillaceae; genus Robertmurraya; species Robertmurraya mangrovi. Next base: position 73,310 of record NZ_JAXOFX010000019.1, on the reverse strand, counting down.
GAAACAGCTGACACATTTTGAATACCTGTATATAGATGTTGAATGGAGTTATCTACATTATTGATGTATTCACTACTTCGGTTAATGGCGTGTATTATTTCTTGAATAATTGAAGAGAGGTTACTAAATTCTTTTTCTGTATCTGTTACTGCATGGTCTAATTGTTCGGATAAAGCCATCGTTGTATTCATTTCAGCTACACTGTCTTTAGTTTGGTGCTCAATCGCCTGAATCATTTGTTGAATTTCATCTGTTGCTTTATTGGTGGCTTCGGCTAATTTTCTAACCTCTGACGCTACAACTGCAAATCCTTTTCCGTGTTCTCCTGCTCTAGCTGCTTCAATAGAAGCATTAAGGGCTAACAAATTCGTTTGGTTTGCGATTTCACCAATGGTGGAAACGATTCCAGAAATATCACGAACCTGTCCGCTCAATTCCTCTACCGTATGTTCAATCGTTTTCAAAGAATTCTTGGAGTCTAAATTAGCCTTTTGGAGAGAGGATACCTGATTCCTACCGTTTGAAACCGCATTTGTACTCTCTTGAGTTAGTTTAATAATTTGCTGGTTTTGAGAATTTAAATCTTTCATCGTATGAGCTAATGATTCTGTCCCTGCATTCACATCTTCAATATCTCCAGCCTGTGAAACTGCACCCTTTGTAATTTCATCCATCGCTCTACCAATCTCTTCACTAGAAGCAGTTGTTTGTTCTGCTAAAGCTGATAATTCTAGTGATGATTGTGATGTTTGATGGCCAACCGTTTGTATTCTTCCAACTAACTCTCGTAATTCTTCTGACATTTTGTTAAAAGCTTTTGCAATCTGGCCTACCTCATCTGAGCTTTTATAATGTATTGTCTCATTCTTTAAATTACCATTAGCCACTTCAATAATAGATGTAGTCACTGTTTTTAAAGCGAGAAGTTTTTTTCTTAAAAGTAAGAACATAAGGAGTGTTGCTAACATCACTGTACTGAAAGAAATAACCAAGATTAGAATTTTTAAAGTGTTAATAGAAGTGTGGAATTCATCTTCATAGGCACCGATGATAATCGCCCAATCCCAAGGCTCAAAATAGACCGTATAAGAGATTTTATTACTCATTTTTGTTTCTCCAGCTTTTGGCCATGCAAATTCGTAATATCTTTGGCTCGGATCTCCTTTTTTACTAATCTCATATAAATCCTTAACAATAAAGTTACCTTTTTTGTCCTTTACTTGTGACATGTCTTGTCCAAGAGGTAGAACTGGATGAAGCTGTACTTTTAAGTCTTTATCATATGCAAAGATATATCCGTTTTCTTTATATGTATAAGGTGACTGGGTAAAATCATAAAATAATTTTTCATTTCCTGAAACAGCGGGACCATTGAGTCTAACACGAGCTTTCTCTTTTGCCTCTTCAAGAGTAATTGAGCCGCTTACAACCTCATCATTTAATTCTTCAAGAACAGGAATAGCTCCATCCGCAATATGCATAAGGTTCAACTTGCCGCTGTTCACTAGTTCCCTTTCAGCGAATAAATAACTCGCCCCACCGAGTACTAAAGAAACAAGAACAATTAGGGTAATAGTAATACCTATAATTTGAGCAAATAAATTTTTTCTCATCTTTAACACCCTTTCTATGTAATTGATAGTAGTTTAGTAGTGTTTTTATTTATGAAGTATATTACTATTTTACCATTAAAAGCAATGGCTAAATTATGGCAAAATTTAAAATTTTATAACAATTATTATGTTGAGATAACAAAAGCCAGACCCAATTGAGTCTGGCTTTTTAGAATAATCTATATAGAAGATCGATGATACAGGATAAATAATAATACCAACATAACTATATCTAACCTAGCAGAAAAAGCAAATTGCACTAGTCCTGTATGAAGGATCGGTACCTTTGTTAAAAGTATTGCCCCAATCATAATAATAATTAAAGGAACAGTAGCCCTTTTTACCTCTTTATCCATATCTAGTAGAAAAAATTGACAATTACACCTTCTATAAATATAATTGAAACTATTACGAGTGTATAAAAGTTAGTTATATTTATAGGAGGTTCAGTATGCAGTCGACATATGAACAAAAAGTGGATGATTTTTTTAGGGAGGTTAGTGTTTTAGATTTAGAAGGAAATATTAAGAATCAATCAGATATCCCAGACTTAAAGGATGATGAATTAATTGAGTTAATGAACAGAATGGTTTTTACTAGAACGCTAGATAAACAATCTATTATGTTGAACCGTCAGGGGAGACTAGGGTTTTATGCTCCAACATCAGGACAGGAGGCCTCTATGGTGGGAACTGGGTTTGCGTTGCATAGAGAGGATTGGATTTTGCCAGGGTATCGAGATATTCCTCAATTATTCTTTCACGGTGTCCCACTAACGAATCTTTTCCTATGGTCAAGGGGACATTTTCAAGGAGGACAGTTTCCTGAAGGAGTTAATGCCTTACCTCCTCAAATCATTATTGGTGCTCAAATAACTCAAGCGGCTGGAGTGGCTCTTGGTATCAAGAAAAGAGGGAAAAAGGGAGTTGCAGTAGCTTATACCGGTGATGGAGGATCTTCACAAGGTGACTTTTACGAAGGAATGAATTTTGCAGGAGCATTCAATGCACCGGCTATATTTATTGTTCAAAACAATCAATATGCTATTTCAACTCCAATATCAAAACAAACAGCTGCAAAAACCATTGCACAAAAAGCGGTTGCTGCAGGTATTACTGGAGTAAGAGTGGACGGAATGGATGTACTTGCTGTTTATAAAGTAATGAAAGATGCTCGGGAGCGTGCCATTAATCAAAATGGACCAACGTTAATCGAGTGCATGACTTATAGATTTGGCCCTCACTCCACTTCAGGTGATAACCCCAAACTATATAGAGAGGCAGAACAGGAAAATGTTTGGAAACAAAAGGACCCATTGGACCGGTACAGAAAATTTTTGGAGCAACGTGGGCTTTGGAACAGTGACATGGAGGAAGAAGTTATTTTAAAAGCAAAAGAGGAAATAAAAGTAGCAATTAAGGAAATCGATTTACTTGGACCTCAAACATTAGAGGACCTTCATCGTTACATGTATGAAAACAAAAATCTACAACGGTAAAAAGAGGTGCCGTTTACAGTTAATAATAGATTTTGTATGTAAAAAAACTAGCTACTAGTGGCTAGTTTTCTAAAAGGCTTGTTCTCCCTCTTGTAAAAAAGGAGAATAAGCGGAGTCATTATCTATATTATTCTTTATCTTAACTAGTGTTTTCTCAAATGTGGATATCGCAATTGTCCCTACCCAATTAGGAGGTACGAATTGTGGTGGAAGCATGGGATCCAAGGTTAGTAAATCATCCATCGCTTCAATCATTTTCAGATAACAAATAAAGAGCTCTAATGAATGACGAGAAGGGTCTTTAGTATACTTGTCTACTTTTGGCTCAATTTCGTTATAAAACCATTCTAATCTTTCTTTATATAATAGATCTATTTCATTTATGTTCCAAATATTTGTTGATATATTAGTTCCACGTGAACCTATCGTACCAATATCGTTTAAGATGAATTGATTGGTAACTAGCATGGTGACATATGGATCAATTTCAAGTGTATCTATTAAATGGATGACTGCCTCTGTCTTATTCCAAGGATTGATATAAACACTTTTGTAAAGCTGGCCAAAACCTAATTCAATAAGTCCTTTACGAAAAGCATCTCTTTTTTTTCTATTGGTCTCAGGTATTTCAGTTAAAACCATGTACCATTTTTCGTCCCAAGTTTGATTATAATAATTAACTTTCGAATATAATGATTCAATACTCTTTTGACCTGTTGGAGTAATACGGTATGTAGAACGGTCTGTAGCAACTATATAATGTTCTTTTTTTAGCTTTGTAAAAGTATTTCTTACGGTCTGAGGTAAATAGTTCATTGATTCATATATTTTTATAATTTCCTTACCTTCCATTTGATCTACTTTTGAAAGAAGGTATAATATTTGCTTTTCGATACTCATTTATTTCACCTCTGTGATAATAGTATCTTATGTCCTAAATAATAGAAACCTTTATGTAGCGATTAAAGTTTTTTCAAAAGGAAACGAACGTTAATTTAAATTAAAACTAACAAACCAGCATTCCCCTAAAGAGATTGCTGGTTTTTCACTACTTCAAAAAATCCTTTGCCTTAGGTGAATTTCTATAAATTGCCTCACGCAATTCAAATGCATAGGGTTCTAGTCCTGGCATATTCATTTCTTCGGCGATAGCAATTTCTTTTTCAATATCATAAGGAACACGAACGATTTCGATGGAGAAAGGCCCAGGCTCCTTGGAGTTATATATTCCATGAAGGATTGCGTAAGTAGCTTGAGGAATATCGAGTGGATTTCCTACACTTCCTGCATTAAACAATGTTTTTTGGCGAAATACATTTTGTATTAAAGCTGCATGAATATCACCAAATCCTACTACGTCAGGTATTCTATTATCTTCTAGAGGGGTAATCCACTCACTATTTTCAAACATGGCCTCTATTTCTTCAGCCGGGTGCATCCAAGGTACCACGCGATGGTGAACACTTTTAGCGGAAGCATGATACAAGCGTATGTATTTACCACTCATATAGAAGTCATAGTGAAAAGGGAGGCTTCCGAGGTAAGTTAGCCTTTCTACACCTAATTGATTCTGTTGCCAAATGCTGGGTTCATATTCTTGTTTTTCTTGGATCCCTTCATCCCAGTTCCCGTAGACAACCACTTCACAAATATCTCTAATACGGTCAACTGCTTGGCCAGGTTTAGGTCCTTTACCAACCAGGTCACCTAAACAAAAGATTTTATCAATCCCTCTATTTTGTATATCTTTTATTACAGCTTCAAGTGCCGTCATATTTCCATGTATATCAGAAATTACTGCAATGCTTTGCATATTCATTCTCCTTTCAACCTGTTGAATAGTCATTATTTAGTTCTACTGAAGGAAGCTTTTCTCCTTTTATGGTTACTTTTTCCCCTAAAGGAGGTAGTAAGTAGAAGGTTTTTTTACCTATTTATAGAATATTATTACAATTGCGAGAATTTCTGATTTAACCGAATGTGCTAGTTATACTGAATTATTACAAAGTATTAACAATTGGTGTATAGTAGTATTGTTTCAAGATATTTTAATTTAAAATATATACATTATATCGTTTCATTTTGCATTAAAATCATTATTAAAGTTATATATAAAAACAATCTTGTATGGAAGTGTTATTATGAAAAATAATAAGCAGGCTTTACTCTTGCTAAATGCACTTGTAAGGGATATTGGTTCTAAACATAACATTTTATCGAAAGAAACGATCGACTTTTTTAATGAAAACCTTGAAGATGATGAAGATAGAGAAGTGGTTGACTCTTTATTATTAGGCTTACAAGATGTAAATGTTCAGTTAGAGAATATGAGTTGGCTTAACAAACACTATCGTATTTTACATGAATTTGCACAGATTTGTAGTAAAACCTTGAATGAGGAGACCCTTCTAAAAAAAGCACATGAAATGGTCTCAAAAGTTATGCCTACCGATTCCTTTTATATTGCTTTATATAATGAAGGGGACACGGAAATTGAATTTGTTCTGATGGCCGACAAAGGGAAATTTTATCCACGACGACGGGCGGAATTTGGCGATAACTATGCTTCAAAAGTAATTCAAACACGAGAAATCATTCACCATAAAGAAGCTTTAGTAAAAGAGGAATTTGATTCGTCCTTTGGTGAAACAGAAACAACGTCATGCCTGTTTGTTCCAGTTATTATAGACGATAGCGTAAGAGGTGTACTATCGGCACAAAGTGATGTCAATTTTGCCTATAGAAAAGAACATGAGGAATTACTCCAAATCATTGGAACCCATGTGATTAATTCTATTGAAACAGCTAGACTCTATGAAAAAATCTATAAGATGACAATAACGGATGAACTTACTGGACTGAAAAACTATAGAGCATTCCATGAGGATTTATCCAGCCTTATTAAAGAGGGAAACCGCGATATCACTTTGATAATGATTGACTCAGATAATTTAAAGAGAGTAAACGATAACTATGGACATGACATTGGGGACCTATATCTGAGTTTGTTAGCAGATGGTATTAAGAGCATCATGACTGATCAAATTACAGGTTACAGATATGCCGGCGATGAATTCATGGTCATTATAAACGGAGACATAAAAGAGGGAGTAAGGAATTTATACAAACGTTTGATTGAATTTTACTCAGCTAATCCTATCAATATTTTCAACAATAAGATTAATGTTTCCATTAGTTCCGGTGTTGCTCACTATCCGAACAATGGTATGACCGTTGATACATTAAAGAAATCAGCTGATGAAGCATTATATGAGGCAAAGGAACAAGGGAAAAACCAACTTGTTTTTTCATAAGAATCATTAGCAGTAGCTTAGATGGCTACTGTTTTTTCTTTTTTTAATTTTCCTAAAGATAGGAAAAAATTCAGCGGTCTTAAGTCTTGATAAGCAAAATAAAGGGGACTTCTAATTTACTATAAAGCAAATATTCGCTAGGTTAATAGAATGGTTTTGGCAAAGTTAAGAGGTTAGAAGAAAAAAGAAAGCGAATACAACCTAAGTAATCTAGTAAATCTTAGGAGGTAATTTCTTTGAAAAAAGGGAAAAAACGTTCGGCTGTTTTACTTACTACACTAATGCTAACTTCAGGATTATATGTAACACCAGCAGGATTTACAGTTCCGGTAGAGGCAGCAGTTAAAAATGTAGTGAATCCTAGTTCAATGGCTTTTGATCAAAAAGTAATTGCAAGAGTTAATGCTGACCAAATCTTTGAGGATTTACGTTATCTAGCAGATACAATTGGACCTCGTGTGGCTGGAACAGAGGGTGAACAAAAAGCTGCCGATTTTATTAGAGAAAAACTACAGTCCTATGGCTATCAAGTGGAAACACAAGAATTCAGTATACCAAATATGGGAGTGGGACATTTACATACTAGTGATGGAAAAGAGGTAGCGGTAACTATTCCTTCAGGCTCTGCAGCTACTAATAGCGAAGGGATTACTTCCTTTTTATATGATGCAGGCTTAGGAAAGCTTGAAGATTTTACAGATGAAGCAAAAGGAAAGATTGCTCTTATTTCAAGAGGTGAAATTACATTTAGAGCGAAAGTAGATAATGCGGTGGCAGCTGGTGCTACTGCAGTCCTAATCTATGATAATGGAACTCAACTTACACCACTCAACCCATCTCTTGGCGGAAATGTTTCCATACCAGTGGCTGGTTTAACGAAAGCAAGTGGGGAAGCACTACTCCGGGATGTGGTAGAACAAAATAAAACAGTATCTTTTGAAGTAACCCTGCTTGAAAACAGGAAATCACAAAACATTATTGCAACACGCACTCCTAATAAAGGAGAAAATCATGATATAGTACATGTCTCCGCGCACTTTGACAGTGTACCATTTGCCCCTGGAGCAAGCGATAACGCATCAGGAACAGCGGTTGCATTAGAAATTGCGAAGGTCTTAAAAAGCTATCCAATTGATAAAGAAGTTCGATTTGTCTTTGTAGGGGCAGAGGAGATTGGTTTACTTGGCTCTAAGTACTATGTCGAACAATTAAGCGAAGATGAAGTAAGCCGTAGTATCGCTAACTTTAATATGGATATGGTCGGCACTTCTTGGGAAAACGCAACAGCTATTTATATGAATACACTAGATGGTCAAGCAAATATTGTCACTGAAACAGCAATAGCAACAGCTGAGCGAATTGGCACACCTTCAGAATTAGTTTTATACCAACGTGGAGCATCTGACCATGTATCTTTCCATGATGCGGGTATACCAGCAGTAAACTTTATTCGCCGTGAACCAGGAACAGCGTCACTTGAGCCATACTATCATACACCACTTGATACGACCCAGCATATTAGTAGCGAAAGGTTGAAGGAAGCAGGGGATTTAGTTGGAGCTTCGGTGTATCAGTTAATAAAAAAGTAGAATAAGCATAGAGCTGAATCAAATTTGATTCGGCTCTATTTATTTTCAGTGTAAATAAATATCCTATATATCTTTTAAAATCATCTATAGAAAAATAGTACAAATAATAAGTAACTATAGCTCGTTTTTTTGTATATATTATATATGGTTTGTATGGAAGGGGTTTTATAAAATAATAATATTCAAAATATTCACAATATAAAGGAGGTTGATAGACGTTTTGTTATATAGATTAGGTTCAGTAATGTTGCGTTCTAATGGAAGAGTTTTAAGAATAAAGGGAGGTAAAGGGGCATGAAAAGGATATTTAACTGTATGTTTTTTGTGTTAATGGCTAGCTTTTTATTAATAGGCTGCAGTTCTAAAACGGATAACGGAGCTGAATCGGAAAGCGGAAAAGGAAAAGTTCTGGCTAATATTAAAGATACTGGTAAATTAACTGTAGGATTTGAAGGTGCTTATATGCCTTTCAATTTTTTAAAAGATAATGGAAAAGATTACGATGGATTTGATGTAGATATTTCTAGTGAGATTGCCAAACGGTTAGGCGTGGAAGTAGAGTTTGTAGCAACTCCCTGGGATGGATTAATTGGAGGGTTAAAGGCAGATAAATTTGATATTATCATTGCACAAATGAGTATAACAGAAGAGAGAAAGAAAAGTGTAGATTTTACAGATCCTTATGTTGAAACAGGTGGGGTATTAATTACACGTAACGATACAAACGATATTACTAAGTTAGAAGATATTGCTGGTAAGAAAGTTGGGGTTGGTGGAGGAACAACTTTTGAAGAAGTAGTAAGAGGGGTCAGTGACGCGAAAGTTCAAACCTATAAAAATGTTAATGAATATATACAGGATTTAATGAACGGAAGATTGGACGTAATTATGAACGATCAGTTGGTAATGGGGTATAACATAAAAAATCAAAACCTTCCAATAAAGATTACTAGTGATATTGTCAATAAGGACCTTATTGGAATGGCTGTTAAAAAAGGAAATGAGGATTTTATTAGTGAAGTAAACAAAGCTTTAGCTGAAATGAAAAAGGATGGGACGTACACAACCATATATAAGAAATGGTTTGGAGTCGAGCCTACTCTTCAATAGAATGGGGGACTCGGAATGGACCAAATCTTTAGCTCGCTCCCTATTCTCTTAGGAGCAACTCTTGTAACGTTGACTTTAGCAGTTGTGTCAATGTTGATAGGGTTAGTTATTGGTATTTTTACAGCCCTTGCTCGTATTTCGAAAAATAAAATTTTATATAATTTATCTTCAACCTATGTATCTATTATTAGAGGAACTCCATTACTAGTTCAAATATATGTTATTTACTTTGGTCTCCCCCAAATTGGAATACACTTTAATCCAATCACTTCAGGGATAATTGCTTTAAGCATAAATGTAGGGGCATATCTTTCGGAATCTTTCCGTGCTGCCATTCAATCCGTTGATAAGGGGCAAATGGAAGCAGCATCAATGCTCGGGATGACTTATAGCCAAGCGATGAGACGAATTATTATTCCACAGAGTATCCGAACAGCCTTACCTACAATAGGTAACACATACATTGGACTTCTTAAAGATACATCTCTAGTTTCAGTTATAACAGTAACTGAATTACTCCAAACAACCTCACTAATTATAGCGAGAACATTTGAACCTTTACCTTTTTATTTATTGGCAGGACTCATTTATTGGGTGTTAAGTATGGTCTTTACACTCTTACAAACGAGATTAGAAATGAGAATGTCTCGCCATGTTCAGCTTTAAATAGAAGGGAATAGATATAATGATTACACTTAAAGGAATCAGTAAAAGTTTTGGTTTAAATAGGGTTTTAGATCAAATTAATTTAAATGTAAACAAAAGTGAGGTAGTTGTTATTCTTGGGCCTAGTGGTTCTGGGAAATCAACATTATTACGCTGTGCAACGTTTCTTGAGGAGCCTGACGAAGGAATGATTCGTATGGGAGATTATGAGATACAAGCAGGAGGAAAAACAACAAAACAAAGAAAAGATCAAATTAGACTCCTAAGACAACATACAGGATTTGTTTTTCAACAATTTAACTTATTTCCTCATAAAACAGCTCTTCAGAATGTAATGGAAGGTCTTATCACTATTAAAAAAATGCCCCTTGTTGAAGCCAAAAGATTGGCTGAAGGATTACTAGAAAAAGTAGGCCTTGCAGAAAAAGGAGACCACTATCCTTCACGTTTATCAGGCGGACAACAACAAAGGGTTGGAATAGCGCGAGCACTTGCAATGGAACCACTTGTCATGTTGTATGATGAACCAACTTCAGCCCTTGATCCGGAATTAGTAAGAGAAGTTCTTACAGTAATGAAGGATTTAGCTAGGGAAGGAATGACCATGGTGGTAGTTACACATGAAATGGGATTTGCCAGAGAAGTTGCGGACAGGGTTATATTTATGGATGGTGGCAAAATCATCGAGCAAGGTAAACCGGAAGAAATCTTCACAATGCCTAAAGAAGAAAGGACACGTAAGTTCTTAAGCATTATTGAAAAGAAGGAGTGAACAAAATGCGTGTAGCAGTACTCGGAACAGGTATGATTGGGAATATGATTGTATGTGAACTTGCTAAGGCCGATTCAATCTTAGAAATCATTGCAGTAGATACTTCCCAATCTAACCTAGACAGATGCTTAAAAGATGCTAACCAGTCAAAGGTTTTAGGAAGAATAGCTACCTTAGATGACTGGGACACACTAGTTAGTATTATGAAGGAAGTAGATATAGCTGTAGCGTGTTTACCTCACTTTTTAAGTTTACCAGCAGTAAAGGCTGCAATTGAAGGAGGATGCCATTTAATTGATTTGGTCGGCTCGAAGTACCTTGAAAAAGCAGAACTTCACAATGAAGCGAAAGAAAAGGGTGTTCTAATTGTACCTGGAGCTGGGGTGGCACCAGGAATCACTAATTTTTTAGCAGCCCGAGGTATTGAATTACTGGATGAAGCAGAAGAAGCTGTGATGATTTGTGGAGGAATTCCGAGACACCCACTACCACCATTATGGTATCAAGTAGTGTTTAGACTAGAAAGTGTGATGGGTCTATACACAAGACCAGCTTTAGCAGCTGAAAATGGACACTTAGTAGAACTGCCTCCACTAAGTGGAAAAGAAACATTACATTTTCCAAACCCTGTTGGAGAATGTGAAGCGGTTATCACCGATGCTCACAGTGTGGCATTTACCTTGAAAAATAAAGTAAAAAGGCTTTATGAAAAAACCGTTCGTTACAAAGGTCATTGGGATAAGATGGCTGTACTAGCTGAATTGGGATTTCTAGATGAGGATGAAGTAATAATTGAGGGGATGAAGGTATGTCCACGTAAACTCTCAATGGCAATTTTAGAACCTAAGATGAAGGGTGAATCAAACGAAGATATTACAGTGTTAAGAGTTACGGTTAAAGGAAAAAAGGATGGAAAATCAGTTAAGCTGGAATGGGAAATGGTAGATTTATATGATAATGAAAAAAATATTACCTCTATGGCGAGAACCACAGGATATCCAGCTGTAATTCTAACAGAGTGGCTTGCAAATGGTACGTTAAAACAGAGTGGTGTAGTTTCCATCGAAGAATTAATAATAGGAGATTACTTTGATCCTTTTATGGAAGAATTAAAACAAAGGAATATTCATATTAAGTTTGAAAAGTCTTACTCCTATGAGAATGTTAGCATTTGATAGTATATAAGTAGAGCAGTAGCAACGGTAGAGCAGGGAAACCTAAAGGTTTTCCTGCCATACCATTGACCATAAAGTAGTTAATAATATAGCACTAATTAAAACCCATCCTCACCCGCAATAAAAGGAATAGATAATCTATTTTCCACTGCGCGAAGCCTTTGATTTAAACGGTTTAAACGTCGCGTTTGTCTTTCATCATTACGACTTAAACGTGTCACCTCTCCATTTAGTCTTCTAATTTCTTCATTAATACGCTCAATTTCTCTGTTTAAACGTCTAATTTCTTGATTTTGTCGGGTTAATTCTCTAGTTTGATTTTCATTTTGTCTTTCTAATTGTGCTATTCTTCTCTCTAATTGTTGTGGTTGTCTTTCAACATCTAAACTTTGGGTGAATGAATATGGATCATACTGATAGGACATTGTAGGGTCCATTTGCATTGGGGCATATCCGTGATAATAATATGGATACATTGGAAACCCTCCTCTTTCTAAGTGTAATCCATATAACTTATGTAGATGATTAGAGAGTGACAGGGCGGATGCCTATGAAAAACGCTATAGTGGTTGTATATGTTATCTACTTATTTAGTCGGAATGGTATGGAAAGATTTAAAAGAAATAAGGGGATGTGCTAGTATAGAAAGGAAGATAAGTTTTTAACAAAGGAATGATCTCATTGTATTTAACAATAGAAGAAACAGCAGAATACCTTTCTTACCCCGAATCATACATAGAAAGCCTAATACTACAAAAAAAGATCCGCGCAATACACGATGGTGAACAATACTTAATCTATAAAGAGCAATTCAACACACACATCGACCAAGTTGAAAAATATAAAAAACTAGTAGAAGAAATACTTCAAGAGCCAATCCCCGAAGACTTAGATGTTAAAGATGAGGATTAAAAAATAATTTAATATTGCTTCTGTAGTACTCAAAAATTAGGGGTGCTTTTCATTAAGTCCCTTAACTAAAGGAAGTAGAGAAAATTGGTTTTTTCTCCACTTCCTTTTCTATTTAGTATAGAGCACTGAGTTGATTGGAGGGGAAGGCACTTGACTCCAGCGGGATGTAGAGGAAAGGTCGAGACCCCACAGACGGCACGGCGAGGAGGCTCGACTTCCTCCCCGAGGAAGAATTTGCCCTTTGAAAAAATCGGCTTTTGGATTTTTTCATTAATTCTTCTCGCGGAAAGCAAGTGCCTGGACCGGAAATCAACGGACAAACTAATAGAACAGTTCAAAATATCAATAGCCTTATAAAAAGAGTTTTTAATATCTTAGTTATAACAACAAAAAATTAATCATAGACTTTATCATATAGTTTCAGAATTATGTAATCATTTATTACTATTTTATAATAGTAAATCTACATTTTACTTTCTACTAAACATTTACAGAAATGAATAATTGCATAAAAAAATAATTTTAAGTATAATAACAACAAATCTAAAAATACTGAATATTTAAACAAAATTTGTAAGTATTTTCATATCTAAAGGGGGATATACATTGAAGAAGTTTAGAAAGCTTTCATTTATTATGCTGTTAAGTATGGTCTTTATTCTATCAGCCTGTGGTACTAGCCAAGTAGATGGCGGAAAATCAGGAGGAGAAGAAAAGAAAACTCTTAAGGTAGTAACAGATGCGGCATATGCTCCATTCGAGTATATGGACAAAGGGGAAATAGTTGGTTTCGATGTGGATTTCATTGAGGCGGTAGCAAAAGAAGCTGGATACGAATTAGAGATTGTTAATGTTGGTTGGGATCCTGTTTTCGTAGAAGTGAAGGATAAAATTGCTGATGTAGGTATTTCGGCCATTACGATTAACGACGATCGTAAGCAAACATATGACTTTTCCGTACCTTACTTTTTATCAACAAATAAAATCCTAGTTCCAGAGGGCAGCGATATTAAGAGTGCGGCTGACCTAAAAGGAAAAGTGGTTGCTGTTCAAAATGGAACCACTGGTCAAGAAGCAGTGGAAGCTCTTCTTGGTAAAAACAATAAAGACATCAAGAAATTTGAAAACAATAACTTAGCAATCATGGAATTAAACAGTGGCGGTGCAGACGCAGTGGTTGCGGACAACACGGTTGTTGAAGAATATGCTAAAAATAATCCGAATGATAAATTAGTAGTTGTTGAAGATGCAAATGCTTTCGAAAGTGAATATTATGGATTAATGTTTGCGAAAGAAAGTCCATTAAAAGCGGAATTTGACGCAGCAATCAATAAAGTATTCGAAAACGGCACATATGCAAAAATCTACAAAGAATGGTTCGGATCAGAGCCGGACGTGGAGAATTTAAAAGCCCAGCAGTAGACTATTTTCACTAATAAAATCGATAGCAACAAGTAATCTAAGTTACAAACACACAGATTGCGTAACTCTACAAAGTGTTACGCAATTTTTGCCTTAATAAGGAGGATTATGGATGGATTTTCGTTTTGATATCATTATGGAATATGCTCCTTTTTTACTAAAGGGGACTTTATTAACAATCGGACTTTCCTTAGCTGGTATAGCGATAGGAACGATTCTAGGGTTATTCATTGGCCTTGGAAAAATGGTCCGAAATAAATGGATTGCCATGCCGTTTAATTGGTATATTACTTTCTTTAGAGGAACGCCATTATTCGTTCAAATCTTACTTATTCATTTTGGAGTAGTACCTGCATTCTTAGGTAAAACACATGCTATTACGGCTGCCATCATTGCTCTTTCACTAAACGCAGCTGCATATATTGCGGAGATCTTTCGTGCTGGAATTCAGTCTATTGATAAAGGTCAGATGGAAGCTGCTCGTACACTAGGAATGACACATGTGCAAGCAATGAGATATGTCATTTTACCTCAAGCCTTCAAGAGAATGATTCCACCACTTGGGAATGAATTTGTTGTGTTAATTAAGGAGTCTTCTCTTGCAGCCATTATTGCAGCACCAGAAATCATGTATTGGGGACGAGCTATGGCCGGCCAATACTACCGTGTTTGGGAGCCATACTTAGCAGCAGCCATAATCTATCTTGTACTCACTCTTTCGTTAAGTTACTTACTAAACCGACTTGAAAAGAGGCTGACAACAGAATGATTACAGTGAAAAGTTTAAAGAAGACATTTGGACAGAATGAAGTCTTAAAGGATATTAACATTGAGATCAAGCCACAGGAAGTGGTAGTAGTCATTGGGCCGTCTGGTTCTGGGAAGTCGACTTTCCTTCGATGCATTAATTTACTTGAATCGATTACAGATGGTCATGTATTAATAGAAGGAACAGATATCACGGATAAAAAAGTAGATATTAATAAGATTCGTACAGAAGTAGGGATGGTGTTCCAGCACTTCAATTTATTCCCTCACAAAACGGTTCTTGAAAATATTATGCTCGCACCTGTTAAAGTAAAAAAAGTTCCTGAAGAAAAGGCAAGGGAAAAAGGATTGGAGTTACTTAAAAAAGTAGGATTGTCTGATAAAGCTGATGCCTATCCTTCCGCTTTATCAGGAGGGCAAAAACAGCGTGTAGCTATTGCGCGGGCATTAGCGATGGAACCGAAAATCATGCTTTTTGATGAACCAACCTCTGCATTAGACCCAGAAATGGTTGGAGAAGTTTTAGAAGTAATGAAACAATTGGCAAAAGAAGGAATGACGATGGTGGTCGTCACTCACGAAATGGGATTTGCTCGTGAAGTTGGAGACCGAGTCATTTTCATGGATGGTGGTTATATAATAGAAGAAAATGAACCAAAAGAGTTATTTGAAAAACCTCAGCAGGACCGAACCAAGGCATTTCTGAGTAAGGTGTTGTAACTGTAAGAAAACCAAATATATTAAAAAGTAGGAATAATACTTTAATAGAACAAAGAGTTTTATATGTAGAAACCAACACTATAAATAACATTTAATTAAAAAAGGCTGAAAACTTTGAATGAAATCAAGATTTCAGCCTTTTTATGCAATATAAAAAACCAATGATTAACTATATCGTTGGTTTTTTGTGTAAAAATATGTAATTTATCTTATTTATAAAGGTTTTTTACGTAAATCAAACTATATTTGTAAACAATACCCATGTATATTATTGGTAAATAACATAATGTAAATTAAAACTAACATAAATACAAACAAAATAATAGATAACTCTCACAAAAAACCAAACAAATATAGTTAAAAACCAAAATTATATTGTATAAACATCGTATTGGTGATAAAATTTAATTAAATTTCAACAATTTCAAATAATTGATTTTGTAAGCGCTTTACTTAGTTTTAAAGTCTAGTATTTATAAAAAATACTAGTTATAATCATTTACATTATGTAAAAAGGGGAGTGCTAGTATGAAAAAAGGTTTCTTCAAAAGAACAATGATTTCAGTCATTGCCGCAGGTTTAATGCTAACTGGTTGCTCATCAGGGGAAAAGGCATCCGATCAACCAAAAGGTAATACAAATGTTTCATTAGAAAACGTTCCAGAAAGATTCAAAGATGGTAAAGAAGTAAAAATTAAAGTAATTAGAAAAATTGGCGGTGACGATCATACGGCTCAGTTTTTAGCGGGTGCTAAAGAAGAGGGAGAAGCTATGGGCTTCAAAGTTGACGTATTTACTGCTAATGGAGATACAGCTAAATTCCATGATGCAATCGCTCAATCTGCAGAAGAAAATTATGATGGATTCATTATCTCACACGGTGATGATGCTGCTACTGTAGATGCTGTTAAAAACTTAGTAGCTAAAGGTAAAAAAGTAGTAACGTTTGATTCAAATCCTGATGTTGCAGGAGCGGAAGGGGTAACTTTAACTTCACAAGATGATGAAGCTTTAGCGAAATTAGCTTTAGATCAATTAGTAAAGGATTTTAACGGTGAAGCAAAAGTAGTTTATTTATGGGTAGACGGTTTCCCACCAATGGTAAGACGTAACAATGTTTACAAAGAAGTATTATCTAGTAACCCAGGAATTAAGGAAGTAGGACGCTTTGGTGTTGCAGCAGCAGACACATCTGTACAAACTCAAAATGCTGTTGCGGCTATGTTAAACAAACATCCAAAAGGTGAAATTGACGCAATTTTTGCAACTTGGGATGCTTTTGCTATTGGTGCTGCACGTGCTCTTAAAGAGGCTGGCAGAGATGAAATTAAAATTTATGGTATTGACGTATCAAACGCTGACCTTCAATTAATGCAAGAACAAGGTAACCCTTGGAAGTATACAGCTGCAGTTGATCCGAAATTAATTGGTGCTATCGATATGAGAATCTTAGCTAAGAAGATTGCTGGTGAAGAAACTCCTGACACTTATGATTTAGAAGCATCATTAATCTCTCAAGAACAACTTCAAACTTCTAAAGATCCAGTTAACATGGTGAACCTTGCGAACATCGTTACGGGCTGGGGGCAATCTTCAGAATTTGAAGAAGAGTGGATGAAAACGTTAAAAGAATACTACAAAAAGTAATTTATGACCTTAATCAGGGCTTGACTCGTTTAGAGGGTCAGGCCCTTTTATATGATTTCTGTTTTAGGCTCTTTCGCATGGCTAAACCAAATTAAAACTCCATCCGATTCGGGCTCGAGTCATGAATGTACATTTAGTTGGAAGGAAGGTCACAAACATGGCTATAACTCTATTAGAAATGAAGAATATTTCAATTGAATTTCCAGGTGTAAAGGCCTTAAATGAAGTTAATTTTACTACGGAAACAGGTACATCTCATGCTCTTATAGGAGCAAATGGTGCAGGTAAATCAACTTTAATGAAGGTATTATCAGGTGCGTACAACCACTTTACTGGAGAGATTTTTTTAGATGGTCAAAAAGTGAACATTACCTCACCAAAAGATGCTCAAAATCTAGGGATTCAGATTGTCTATCAAGAAGTGGATACAGCATTGATTCCTTATTTAACGGTTGGTGAAAATATAATGTTAAACGAAACCGTTAACGACATGGGAAAAAAGCAGTTAATTAACTGGAAAACCATTCATGAGAAAGCGACAAAAATTTTGGCAAGTATGAAAATTAATGTGTCCTCAAAAAAATTAGTTAGTGAATTAACTTTGGCAGAAAAACAAATGGTTCTTATCGCTCGTTCTATTATGAAAGATTGTAAGTTTCTAATTTTAGATGAGCCAACCGCTCCATTAAGTCACTCAGAGACCAATGAACTTTTTAGAATTGTTACAGATTTAAAAAACAGAAACGTAGGAATTATTTTTATCTCGCATAGATTACCAGAGCTATTTGAGATATGTGATGATATTACCGTGATGAGAAACGGTGAATTTGTTTCAAAAGAAAGAATTGCAGAGACAACTCAAAATAGAATTGTCGAGCAAATGCTAGGCAAAAAACTTGAAGAGCAATTTCCTAAACAAAATGTGAATATTGGCAATACAGTCCTGGATGTTAAAGGACTTCATGATATAGATAAAATTAGAGGCATTGATATGTCAGTAAAAGCAGGAGAAATTGTTGGAGTAGCTGGACTTGTAGGGGCAGGAAAAACAGAATTCTGTAAGGCTTTATTTGGGGCAACAAAAGTTACGGCTGGTGATGTTTATCTTCATGGGAAAAAGCTTAAAATTAAAAATCCTCATGATGCGGTGAGACAAGGAATTGCCTTAGTTCCAGAAGAGCGAAGGAAAGAAGGAATATTAGTTCTAGAATCAGTTGCTACAAACTTAACCTCTGCTAACCTGAAGAGATTCACGAACATTTTCAGCTTACTAAATTTTAAAGAGGAAAAGAAAACTGCTGTTGAAATGGTCAAGAGTCTAGGTATTAAAACTCCATCTGAACAAACAAAGGTACAAAATTTATCAGGTGGAAATCAACAAAAAGTAGCGATTGGGAAGTGGCTCATTACAGAAGCTGATGTTTATATTTTCGATGAACCAACAAAGGGTGTTGACGTAGGGGCAAAAAAAGACATATTTGATCTAATTTCTGAACTTGCCAAGAGAGGGAAAGCAATTATCTATGCTTCTTGTGAACTTTCGGAAATTATCGGAATTACGGATCGTGTGTACGTCGTATACGATGGTGAAGTCGTAAAAGAGCTTGATACAAATAAAACAAATGAAGAAGAAATCTTATTTTACTCAACAGGAGGAAAGTAAAATGAATGCTGCAAATCCCATTCAAAAAGAAACTCCTAAAAAGAAGAGTTTTGAACTGTTTGACTTCCTATATAAATACGGAACAATTATAACAATCCTTGCACTTGTGATTGTTTTCTCGGTTGCTAATCCTTCTTTTATGCAAGGATCGAATATCATTAACATATTAAGATCCATTTCTATCGTTACTATTATTGCCATTGGTATTACTATTTCTTTGTCAGTAAACGGATTTGACCTATCTGTAGGCTCCGTAGCGTCGTTATCAAATGCTATTGTTATTTCTATGTTTGTATGGTTTTCACAAAATACATTAGTGGCTATTATTGCTGCTATTACTGCTTCATTAATTGTTGGTGCTCTAAATTCATTTATGATTGTAAAAATGCGCATACCTGATATGTTAATGACTCTAGCAACTATGTTCATCATCCAAGGTATTGCTCTAACCTATACAAAGGGAGCAACTGTCTCACAAAACATGATTATGCCTGATGGGACTTTCTCTACAGGTGTTATTAGCCCGTTCTTTGCAAAGCTTGGCCAAGTTCCATGGATTATTATTATCATGGTAGTAGCTGTTGTTCTCGTTCATATTTTCTTAACGTATACAAAGCATGGCAGATACATGTACGTAATTGGCGGGAATCAAGAAGCAGCAAGACTATCTGGTATCCCTGTAAATAAATATAAAGTAATGGCTTATTTAATGTCAGCTCTATTTGCCGCTATCGGTGGTATCGTGTTAGCTTCACGTGTTATGACAGCGGAAATTAATGCAGGTGCTCCATATTTAATGGACTCTGTTGCTGCAGCGTTTATCGGATTCTCCGTATTAGGTGCAGGTAAACCAAATGCATTTGGTACATTTGTTGGTGCTGTTTTAATCGGGATCCTTCAAAACGGGTTAGTCATGATGTCGGTTCCATATTATTCTATGGATATCGTAAAAGGAACCGTTTTAGCATTCGCACTTGCGTTAACATACTATAAGATGAAATCTTAGGAGGGTATTGAAGATGAGAGACTTTACTTCAGCTTATTTTACAATGAATGAAGAAGATGCTATTGAGTATGCAAAAATAGTTTTAGATGTATTTGATGCTGATGCAGAGCTTACTTGTAAAGAAATTGGGGATGGAAATTTAAACTATGTTTTTAGATTAGTAGATGAGAAAACGAAGAAATCTATTATTGTAAAACAAGCGGGTCCTGTGGCCAGAATTTCAGATGAGTTTAAATTATCTCCAGACCGTAATCGAATTGAGAGTGAAATTCTTGAACTTCAATATAAATTAGCGCCTGGATTTGTTCCTAAAGTGTATAAATATGATCCGGTTATGAACTGCTGCACAATGGAAGATTTATCTGATCATCAAATTATGAGAACGGCATTAATGCAACATAAAAAGTTTCCGCTTTTTGCAGAGCATATTACAACGTTCATGGTTAACACTTTGTTGTTAACCTCGGATATAGTGTTAGAACATAAAGAAAAGAAAGAACTAGTTAAAAATTTTACAAACCCTGAACTTTGTGAAATTACAGAGGATCTAGTTTACACAGAGCCATTTTTTGATTGCCCTCGTAACGATGTAACAGAAGGAACAAGAAGCTTTGTTGAAGAGCATATTTGGAATGACGAGCAGTTAAAGTTAGAGACAGCTAAACTGAAGTTCGAATTTATGACAAATGCGCAGTCTCTACTACATGGGGATCTTCACACAGGTTCTGTTTTTATTAAAGAAGATTCAACAAAAGTCATTGATCCAGAGTTCGCATTCTTTGGTCCTGCAGGATACGATATCGGAAATGTTCTTGCTAACTTAACTTTTGCTTACGTGAGTGCGAAGTATACGATTGAAAATGAAAAACTAGATTATATGAACTATCTTGAAGACTCTATTCGTGATATTGTAGACCTTTATAAGGAAAAATTCTTAATGCTTTGGGATGAAAAAGCAACTGAAAAAGTAGCTAGTTACAAAGGGTTTAAAGAGTTTTACTTAGACGGAATCTTAAAAGACACTGCAGCAGTAACAGGCTTAGAGCTATGCAGACGTATTATTGGTATTGCTCATGTAAAAGATATTACGTCTATCTCTCACGAAGAATATAGAGTAAATGCAGAAAAAATTTGTTTAACGGCAGGTAAAAGGTTTATTCTTAATAGGGAAACCATTAAGGATGGGTCAGACTACGTTAAAGTAATTCGTGAAAGTGTAGAAATGTTCTAGAGGAGGCGTAGTAATGGAAAAAATAACAGAAGTAATTCAGTCGGTAAGACTTGATGATATCAACGACATGCTAATCCTTTTGGACCAAACAGTATTACCAAATCAAAAGGTATTTTTAGAATTAAAAGAAATGAAAGACGTGTGGGATGCCATCTACCATTTAAGAGTACGTGGTGCACCAGCAATCGGAATTGCTGCTGCTTATGGCGTTTATCTAGGTACGAAAAAATCAGAAGCTGACACATATGAAGAGTTGTACGCTGATTTCTTGAAAGTGAAAGAATACTTAGCATCTTCTCGTCCAACTGCTGTTAACTTGTTCTGGGCATTGGACCGTATGGACAAGCGCTTCAAGCAAGAAGAAGGTAAGTCGGTTGCGGAAGTAAAATTAGCTCTTAAAGAAGAAGCGGAACTTATTAGAGAAGAAGATGAGCAGGTATGTAAATCAATTGGTGAACATGCTCTTACGTTACTAAAACCAGGAATGGGGATTCTCACTCACTGTAATGCGGGAACAATTGCCACGGCTAGATATGGAACGGCTTTAGCTCCAATCTATTTAGGCCAAGAACAAGGATATGATTTTAAAGTATTTGCTGACGAGACTAGACCATTACTTCAAGGGGCTCGCTTAACGGCATGGGAATTAAAGCAAGCTGGTGTAGATGTAACATTAATCTGCGATAACATGGCATCGATTGTAATGAAGGAAGGTAAAATTCAAGCAGTACTAGTAGGTTGTGACCGTGTAGCAGCAAATGGTGACACAGCTAATAAAATTGGTACATCTGGTGTAGCGATTTTAGCGAAGCACTACAACATTCCGTTCTATGTTTGCGCACCTCTATCCACAGTTGATTTAGAGTGTCAAACAGGAGAGGACATCCATATCGAACTAAGACCATCGGAAGAAATTACTTCTAAATGGTATGGTGAACCAATGGCACCAGAAGATGTTCAAACGTATAATCCAGCTTTTGACGTTACAGATCACGAGTTTATTACGGGCATTGTAACGGAAAATGGAATTGCTTATGCACCATTTTCAGAAAGTCTGCCTAAAATGTTTAAAAAATAATCTATTCGCAATATAGATAAAGCCAGAGTGGGGTAATAACCACTCTGGCTTTATTATGTAACAAACATTACTCGCATTCCAACAACTGTATATTCTTCTCCTCAAGGAATTTACGCCATTCATCAGAAAGGGTGTTATCCACAACAATCGCATTAACATCTTCAAAGCCACAAATGCTAGCAAATGAAGTTTTATCAAATTTCGTATAGTCAGCAACTAAAAATACGTTGTTTGCATGTTCAGCAGCAATTTGACGAATGGCCGCTTGTTGTTCGTTCGAATCTGTAATTCCATGCTGCATACTAACTGAGCGACAAGAAATAAATGCTGAATCAAAAAAGTACTTTCTTGTGTTATCTTCCGCTGTTCTTCCTAAATTAGATAATGAAGAGTTAGATAATGTTCCGCCAATAACAACGATGCGAATGCTTGGACTATCCATTAAAGTAGTTACTACTTTAATAGAATTAGTTACAACGGTAAGTTTATGATCTTTTAACATGCTAGCAATCACTAACGAAGTTGTTGACGCATCCAAAAAGATAGAATCTCCGCTTTTTATAAAAGAGAGACATTTAGAAGCAATCTTCTTTTTTCCCTCAACATGTATAAACTCTCTAAGCTTCACATCTACATCGCTCTGAACACCTTCTGAGATATATGCTCCACCGTATGTACGGTTAAGAATACCTTCATCCTCAAGTTGTTTTAAGTCTCTACGAATTGTTTCTTCAGTTACTTGAAAAAGTTCAGTAAGCTCTGCTACTGTCACACTCTTTTTCTCAATAATTATTTCTTTTATTTTATTTTTTCTAGCAATAGGTAGCATGGTGCTCCTCCGAATTGTTAAGTGTTTAGTTTATAAATAGTACCAATTTTCCCTCTAAAAATAATACCATACATTTTGTGGTATTCAAAAGAATTATCCACAAGAAATGCGAAAGTACATACCGTTATCCATGATAAATGAGAAAAGTGTGTTTATATTTTCACCGAAAACCAAAACAAACAACACAAAAACCCAAACAAAACAAAATAAAGTTTGACAAAATACAGTAAAAATAAGAAAATTAAGTTATGAAAATTGATGTATTTATACTGGTTTTTTACAAACTCTAAGTAAGATTGAAATCTTACTGCCAAACGAAAAAGAACGTAAAAACCATGTAATGGGGAGTGGTTTTACATGATCAACAAGAAAAAATACTATTCAGATTATGAAGCGAAAAACCTAATATGTGAAATTGGTAGAAGAATTTATAATAAAAACTTTGTTGCGGCAAATGACGGAAACATCTCCGTTAAGGTTGGTCCGAGTACTATTTGGACAACACCAACAGGAGTAAGTAAGGGCTTTATGACTCCCGATATGATGGTCAAAATGGACCTTTCAGGAAATGTGATTTCTGGAAAGATGAAGCCATCGTCTGAAGTGAAAATGCACCTAAGAGTGTATAACGAGAATCCAGAAGTTAATGCGGTAGTCCATGCTCATCCACCTGTAGCAACATCGTTTGCAATAGCTGGAATTAGCTTGGATAAGCCAGTGTCTCCAGAGGCAGTCGTTCTTTTAGGAACCGTACCAGTTGCTCCATACGCAACTCCTGGGACTCAAGAAGTTCCTGACTCTATTGCACCATATTGCAAAGACTATAATGCCGTTCTACTTGCAAATCATGGAGCACTTACCTGGGGAAGAGATTTAATTGAAGCCTATTATCGAATGGAATCGTTAGAGCACTATGCACTTATGCTAATGTACTCAAACAATATTATTAATAAAGCGAATGAGTTAAATTGCTCGCAAATTTCAGATTTAATAGATATCAGACAAAATTTAGGAATCACAACAGGTGGAGTTCCGCCATGTGATTGTGGACCAACAAATCCTGAACCAGTGAATTCTATGTCAGTTAAACAAGAACAATCAATAAGCAGTGATAAAGACGAACTAATTGAAAGTATCGTTCGTAAAGTGACGGAGAATGTCCTTAAACATTATCTTAAATAATTTTTGAAAATAGAAAGGAGGGTACTCCTAAATATGAGCTTGAGTGAAAAAGATATCCAAACGATTATTCAATCTGTTATGCAAAATATTGAAACGGTCATAGGGCAGCAATCTCCACAACAAGCACAAGAGATTGCCCCCATAAAAATGAAAACGGTATCATATGAAACTCCAAATGCAGGAGTACACTATTCTTCTAGTTCAGTAGGAGAACTAGGTGTGTTTGAGAGAATGGAAGATGCGATTGAAGCTAGTTTTCTAGCACAAAAAGAGTATGTTTCTAGCTTTCAAGTGAAGGACCGTGAAAGAATCATTTCAGCTATTCGTAACGTTATTTTATCGGAAAAAGAAACGTTAGCTAGAATGGTATTAGAAGAAACAAAGCTAGGACGTTATGAAGATAAAATTGCGAAACATGAACTTGCAGCAGCAAAAACTCCTGGAATAGAAGATTTAAGAACAGCTGCTTTTTCAGGGGATGATGGATTAACGATTGTAGAGCAAGCACCGTTCGGGTTAATTGGGGCTGTAACACCTGTAACGAACCCAACGGAAACGGTTGTTAATAATGCAATAGGAATGCTAGCAGCTGGAAATGCTGTAGTGTTTAACGTCCATCCTTCTAGTAAAAATGTTTGTGCTTTTGCTGTTCAGTTAATCAATAAAGCCATTAAAGAATCAGGTGGACCAGCAAATCTAGTAACGATGGTTAAAAATCCTACATTAGACACGATGAACGTGCTAGTGGAAAGCCCTAAAGTCAGAATGTTAGTTGGAACGGGTGGACCTGGTTTAGTTAAGGCCCTATTACAATCTGGTAAAAAAGCAATTGGTGCAGGGGCAGGGAATCCTCCAGTAATCGTCGATGACACAGCAGACATGGAGAATGCGGCTAAATCTATTATTAATGGTGCTTCTTTTGATAATAATCTACTTTGTATCGCAGAAAAAGAAGTATTTGTATTAGACTCTGTTGCAGACGATTTAATCTTTAACATGCTAAATAACGGTGCATACATGCTTGATCAACATCAACTACAGCAAGTGATGAGCTTTGCTTTGGAAGAGAATGAGAAGCAAGTGGCGCAAGGGTGTAGCCTTGATAACAAACGTGAATATCATGTGTCAAAACATTGGGTCGGAAAACATGCAGGTTTATTTTTAGAAAAATTAGGGGTTCAAGCCCCTTCAAATGTAAAACTATTAATTTGTGAAGTAGACTTTGACCATCCGTTCGTTCAATTAGAACAGATGATGCCTGTTTTACCAATTGTTAGAGTGAAAAATTTGGACGACGCAATTGATTTGGCGGTAAAAGCAGAACATGGAAACAGACATACGGCCATTATGCATTCTAAAAATGTCGATCATTTAACGAAGTTTGCTAGAGCAATAGAAACGACGATTTTTGTAAAAAATGCTTCTTCTCTTGCAGGTGTAGGCTTTGGAGGAGAAGGACATGCAACGATGACAATAGCAGGTCCTACTGGAGAAGGAATTACATCAGCTCGAACGTTTACTAGACAAAGAAGATGTGTTCTTGCAGAAGGCGGATTTCGAATAATAGGGTAGGTGGGAACGATGTCAAAAGCGTTAGGACTATTAGAAGTTCAAGGATATAGTGTCGCACTTGCTGCTATGGATAAAGCGTGTAAGAATGCTGATATTCATATAGAAGGAATGGACTGTAACAATCCAACCTTAGGAGACTCAGCACCTATTCCAGTTGTGATTCAAGTGAAATTTACCGGAAGTATTTCAGATGTGAAAATCGCACTTGAAGTAGCAAAAGAGGAAGCAAGTAAATATATCGACGAAAAGGATATTTTAACTCATTTTATTCCTTCAGCATCCGAGGAACTACAGAAACTGCTTCCGCTTGGGAAAGTAAAGGTGAAGTAGATGAATCAATCACTAGGCATTATTGAAGTTATTGGAATGGCAACCGCATCTTCTTGTATTGATGCAATGGTTAAGTCTGCTTTTGTTGAAGTGCATGAAATTAAAAGAACAGGATCAGGTTTAATTGCTGTCATGATAAGAGGAGATCTTGCTTCCGTTCAAGTAGCCATTGAAATTGGAGCCGAGGCAGCTAGCCGTTTAGGAGAGGTCGCAGGACTTTCGGTTATTCCTAGACCTTATGAAGGGTTAGAGGTCCTCATTTCTCCAGAGAAAAAAGGTGATTCATAATGAAACAGTATGAAGCTATAGGAGTTATTGAAGCCCAATACTATACCATTGCCATTGAACTATTAGACGTAATGTGTAAGTCGTCAAACGTAGAATTCATCACGAGCGAAAATTATTTAGGTGGAAGATTAGTTTCGCTTTTAGTAGGTGGAAGTATTTCTGATGTGGCAGCTGCCGTTGAAACGGTTAAGCAAGTGTGTCAGCAGAAAGAGACTAATCCATTAAAAATGGCGATTGTTATCTCTAAGCCACATCCTGAGATATTACGATATATAATTCCATCTTCTGTTAAGGAAGAGGAAGTAACGACAAAACCAAAAACAAGACGAAATACTAGGAGGAAAAACAATGAATGAATCATTAGGAATTATTGAAACTAGAGGATTAACTGCAGCAATTGAAGCGGCAGACGCAATGCTAAAAGCAGCAAACGTAGAAATCGTAGGTAGTGAAAAAATCGGTTCAGGACTAGTATCTGTCATCATTAAAGGTGATGTTGGGGCAGTTAAAGCGGCAACTGAAGTTGGTTCAGAGGCAGCACAAAGAGTAGGAGAACTAGTAGCCGTACATGTCATTCCAAGACCACATGGCGATGTGAAAAAATTAATTCCAAACCTGTAAAACATTTTTATAAATTGATAGAAAACGAGGAGGAAATAAAATGAGTGGATCAATCGGAGTAATCGAAACTAGAGGATTAACAGCAGCAATTGAAGCAGCAGACGCAATGTTAAAGGCAGCGAACGTAGAAATCATAGGTAGCGAAAAAATCGGATCTGGTTTAGTTTCTGTTATCGTTAGAGGAGAAGTTGGTGCAGTAAAAGCAGCAACTGAGGTAGGAGCAGAAGCGGCTCAAAGAGTGGGAGAACTAGTAGCGGTACATGTTATCCCAAGACCACATTCAGATGTTGAAAAACTATTACCATTTTTAAAATAAGGATATAACTTTATAGCAAAGTGGTGAGTAGTCTGAAGGATTTCAATCGAAATGAACTTCTAGAGGAGATTACAAAATCAGTCATTCTAGAGCTTCAAAAACATAATCTAATTCAATCGAACGAACGAAAAAGCCATGTTCCTGTAAGCATTTCTGCTAGGCATATCCACCTTAGCCAGGAACATATTGATATCCTTTTTGGTCAAGGACATCAACTAACAAAGTTTAAAGACATCTCTCAACCAGGGCAGTTTGCCTGCAATGAGAAAGTAACGTTACAGGGTCCAAAAGGAACGATAGAGAATGTTCGAGTTCTTGCACCTATCCGACCAAAAACTCAAGTTGAAGTAGCCCGAACAGATGCGAGAAAGTTAGGGGTAAATCCACCGGTAAGAGAATCAGGTAATGTAGCAGGGTCTGCTCCAATCACTCTTATTGGACCTGAGGGTGTTGTTGAGTTACAAGAAGGATGTATTATTGCCGACCGTCATATTCATATGACTCCAGAAGATGCAAGAAGCTTTGGTGTAGTTGATAAGCAAAAAGTGTCAGTCCTTGTAGAAGGTGAAAAAGCCGGAGTAATGGGGAAAGTAACCATTCGAGTTAGACCTAATTACGCCTTAGATATGCACATCGACACAGATGACGCCAACGCTTTTGGCTTAAACGGAACAGAACAATTAAAATTAATTTTGGAATAATGGAGGTTCCTAAACATGATTATAGGTAAGGTTATAAGCAATGTAGTATCCACAAGAAAGTATGAGGGACTACAAGGCTATAAATTTTTAGTAATCCAGCCTACCTATGGTAGCAATAAAGACTACATCGTTGCAGCAGATGAAATTGGAGCAGGAATTGGGGAACTTGTTTTAGTATCACAAGGGTCACCCGCACAATTCGCATTAAAAAGAAATGCCCCAATAGATGCTGTTGTTGTAGGAATCATTGATAGTGAACCAAACATTAAAGAGTAAGCTCGTCATTTTAATGGGTTAAAAGAATAAATCATAGGAGAGCAAACTATGAAACTATTAGTAATTGGCGGGGTGGCAGCAGGAATGTCTGCTGCCTCTAAACTTAAAAGGGTTAACAAAGATGCAGAAGTCGTTGTGTATGAAAAAGGTGGTTTTTTATCATACGGGGCTTGTGGTCTTCCTTATTACGTTTCTGGTGAAAATAATGACTATACAAAAATGATTGCGAGAACGCAGGAACAATTTACAAACATGGGAATACAGACCTTCCTTCATCATGAAGTGGTAAAAGTCGTACCAGATAAAAAGCAAGTTCTTGTGAAAGATTTAAAAAATAACAAGTTGTTTATTGATCAATACGATAAACTAATGATTTCAACAGGAACATCTCCTATCATTCCGCCATTTCCAGGTATACAGCTATCCAATATTCATGGCCTTAAAACATTAGAAGATGGTATTCGCCTTCAAGAGGTTGCATCTCGACCGGACATTAAAGATGTAGTCATTGTAGGTGGAGGTTATATTGGAATTGAAGTAGCCGAAGCGATGTTACACTTAGGAAAAAACGTTAGAGTAGTAGAATTATCCGATCGTATTTTAAAGACGTTCGATAAAGAAGTAACGGACTTAGCAGAAAAAGAACTGTTAAATCATGGTACAAAATTAAACCTTGGTGAAAAAGTAGAAACCTTTTTAGGTCAAGAGAAAGTAGAAGCAGTTAAAACCGATCAAGGAACATACAAAGCCGATTTAGTTCTATTATCTATTGGAGTAAAGCCAGCAACTTCTTTTTTAGACGGTTCAGGAATCCATTTAGCTTCAAATGGAGCGGTAATTATTGACCGAGAGATGAGGACAAATATTCAAGATATTTATTCTGCTGGAGATTGTGCTCAAGTCTACCACAAGGTAATGGAAGAAAACACATTCATTCCGTTGGGTACAAATGCGAACAAATGTGGAAGAATTGCCGGTGCGAATATAGCAGGAAGTCACCAGAAGTATATAGGTACTCTAGGAAGTGCTGCCATTAAGGTTTGCAATCTTGAGATGGGTAGAACAGGCTTGTCTGAAGAAGAGGCTAAGAACTTGGCGATTGATTACACAACTGTTTTTGTAAAAAGTGCCGATCATCCAGGATACTATCCTAACCAAACGCCAATCTGGATTAAACTAATCTGTGAAAAGCGCTCTAGAAGAATACTAGGAGCTCAATCCATTGGACAAAAGGGTGCTGTTTTAAGAATAGACGTTTTTGCTGTGGCGATTCATAACAATATGACAGCAGATGAACTAGGAATGTTAGATTTATGTTATGCCCCTCCGTTTGCTGGAGTGTGGGATGCGGTTCATATCGCAGCGAACGCAGTAAAATAAAATTACCGGTTTAAGAAACGGTGGTGCTAATGTTGAAAAAGACGATAAGCTTAAAAGAGGCTGTTTCTCATATTACTAATGGAAGCATGATTTCGTTCGGCGGAAATGTTTTACACAGGGCACCGATGGCTTTCGTCAGAGAAATGGCAAGGCAAGAAAAGAAAAACTTAAAAATCGTGAAGACAGCCGGTGCACAAGATATTGACCTACTATGTGCCATGGGTTGTGTTGAATCGGTAGATGCTGGTTTTGTAAGCTATGAAACAAAATATGGTCTAGCAACCCACTATCGAAAAGGGGTTGAAAGTGGCCAAATCATAGGGAATGAACATGCCTGTTACACTGTGATTTGTGCTTTAAGAGGGGCGACCATGAACGTACCATTTATGCCAGTAAAAGGGCTAAATGCGGGGGACTTGCTTCTAAAGAACGATTACTTTGTTGTGGTTGAGGACCCGTTTGGAGGAGAGCCCGTTACACTCGTAAAAACGTTAACACCAGATGTTGCTGTTATCCATGTACAAGAATGTGACGCAAAGGGTAATGCAAAAATCTATGGTCCAAAGTTTGAAGATATCCTTATCAGCCGAGCAGCTAAGAAGGTTATCATCACAACTGAACAGATCGTGTCAGAAACGAAAATGAAACTGCATGAGGAAAACATAGATATACCAGGATTCCTAGTCAATCATATTGTTCATGTACCACGTGGGGCTAGTCCCTGCTCAGTTTATAAAAAGTATGATATTGATGACAAATCACTAACTTCTTTTATATCAATGAAAACAAAAGAAGAAATTCAAAGTTACCTAAAAGGTTATGAAAAACTAGATTACGCAGGAGAAAGGATGATGCGCATATGAACCAATCACCTTATAGAGTAAGCGATATTATGACATGTGCCATCTCTAATCTACTTGCTGATGAGGAAACAGTTTTTCATGGTGTTTCTTCACACATGCCTATGGTTGCCATGAATCTTGCGAGGAATATGCATGCACCTAATCTAGTTCATCTAAACATTCCTGGTGGGGTGAATCCAACGTCTATTAAGCAAGCAGGATATTCCTCTGCAGGCTCTGATTTAGTTGCTAGTGGTGAAGCCTATTTCCCGTTAGAGCAAATTTTCGATCTATCGATGAGAGGAAAACTAGATGTAGCCTTTCTAGGCGGAATTCAATTTGATATGAACGGAAACGTAAATGCTTCTGTTATTGGAGATTATCATAAACCAAAAGTCCGTTTACCTGGTGGAGCTGGAAGTGCTGTATTAATTCCCACAGCAAAAAAAGCCATCATCTGGAGAACCAAACATGATATAAGAACCTTTGTTGAAAAAGTGGACTTCATTACAACGAGGGGGAACCTTTGGAAGATTGTTACACCGCTTTGTATTTTTGAGTTTAAAAACGGAAAGCTGCATTTAGATCGTATTCATCCGACTTCTTCATTAGAAGAAGTAAAAGCTAACACAGGATTTGAGTTATTGTATGATGAATTAAAATTTACAGAACTTCCAACTCAAAAAGAGTTAAATATGTTAAAGAGAATTGATCCGTATGATTGCCGTTCAATAGAGTTTTTATAAGAGAAACCTGATAAAAAGGTTCAGGTTTCTTTCTTTTTTTTTGTGGATTCCCTAAACCTTTTCTATTCCCGAAATTTTTCTTTAGGTAATATGAAAGGTTTTGTTTTAATGCCAATTGCCTAAAGAATTTATCGAAAGAGGTAATTAGTCATGTGAATGTCCTTTTTTATAAAAGAATGACACATTAGATGAGAAGCCCACTATACAAATCTTTCTCCATAAAAATCATCAAAATAGCATTAGACATATGTATCCTTTACTAGTCCAATAGAAATACAATAAATATTTCATACCTATAAAACAAGACTCACTCAGCTTTTCTACAAGCCTTTTGTCATATTGAGAAAATACTGATAATTCTGATATGTTATAAGAAACTATCAAACTACTAGGAGTGATACACTTGTTAAAGGTATTATCTAGTTCCGCTCTATCGTTAGCTTTACTAGGAAGTGTGGCGTTTAGTGGAGTCGACTCTCATTCATCACCTGAAAAAGACAAGCATACATACGATTTAAGTTCTGCCCATTATGTGGGGGTGGCACCTGAACTTGCTGATAAAGCAAAGGAATTGGGAATTGATTTATCAAAGGTAGATCCAGCAGAGAAAATTGCTAAGCAAAATGGCAAGAAGTTTCAAAAACCTGGAGATAATCATGTAGCTTACAAGAAAGCAACAGGCGACATTCCAGTATTAGTTATCTTAGCTAAATACAAAGACGGGGACGAGCCAGTTGGTGATTTAAAAGGGCAAGTTCCAGCAAAATACTATGACGATTTAATTTTCGGTACTGAATATAATCCTTATGAATTAGATTATTTTAAGCAATATGGTGAGTTAGAAGGTGTGAAAGCTCCAACAGACCGAACGATGCAAAACGCATACAAGGAATCTAGTTACGGAAAAACAAATCTCGTTCGTAATGAAAATACCGAATTTGTTTGGGTGGAGCTTCCTCAAGGTGCCTCTTACTACCTAGAGCAGTCGGAAAAATTTGTATATGGAAATGTTAACGGTGATGCACGTACAGGTGAATTTGTAAGAGACCTACTAAAAGCAGCAGATGAGCAAATCGATTTCTCTACTTACGCGGATGAAAATGGTGAAGTGCCAAATATCTTCGTTGTCCACGAGGGTACGGGAGCTGAATGGAGTAGAGACCCTGCTCAGATTTGGTCACACAAATGGAGTTTATTAAGTGCACTTTACTATGGTAAATACTATGAAACTGGTAAACCAGCAGATGAAGTAGCAGGAATGACTCAAAGTGAATGGATTAAAAAAACGGTTAAAGAAGAGATGACATATGATGGTGTAGTATTAGATAATTACAATATCCAACCAGCAATTGGTGGGAACGTATCTGGATTTAATGCTGCGACAGGTGCTTACGAGGATGCAGCTAAAACAGGTCCATACCCGGCTCAAGTCGGTGTATATGCGCACGAATTTGGCCATGCACTAGGATTACCTGATTTTTATGATACTGTTTACTCCTCTGAAGGGGTAGGGAATTATTCAATGATGGCCGGTGGATCTTGGTTACGTTATCCAGATAACGGTGCATATTCAGGAAACTCGCCAGCACATTTTGATCCATTTTCAAAAATCTTCTTAGGATGGGTAGATCCAATTGAAGTTACTCCAGGTCAAGGTATTACGGAGATTACTCTTCCTCCAATCAACAAAGCAGACGCTAATAATGGAATTGTAAAGATGGAAGTACCGGGATCAAATGGTACAGAGTATTTCTTATTTGAAAATGTACAACAAGATGGATTTAACCAAGGCTTTAACCGTCAGGGCAGTGATGCACATGGGTTACTTGCTTGGCATGTAGATGAAAACATTATTAACCTTTATCAAACAGCTGGATTCCGTCCAAATAATGTTGAGAACTGGATGAATAAACGATTCCAAAATAATCAATCAGAGACAGCTAGTGATGGGACAGTCGTAACACACTATGGTTTATCTGTACTGCAAGCAGATGGAAAATATGAATTAGAAAAGAACTTAAACCGTGGAGATGCAGGAGACTTCTTTAAAACTGGAAGCAAGTTAACTCCAAATTCTTCTAATGTTCATACAGGTTCTTATTACTTCTGGAAAGGTATGACTAAGACTCCAGCAGACTCCGGAATCCATGTTACAGATATTGTAGAAAATGCAGATGGTTCAATCACTGCTAAATTCTATTACAGCAAAACAGCAGCTAAATAAAATCTTACATGTAACCCGGCTCCCCTGTGGAACCGGGTTTATTATTTTAGATGCATTTTATTATCCCACTAAGAATAGTTTTAGTAGAAAGAAATCAGTACGTTATATAAAAATGAGCCTTGATAAAACAATCTATAATAGATAAACTGTAAAAAAAACTTTTTAGTATTAATGTTCTTTAGGAGAGGTAAATGAATAATAATAAACTGCTTACATATGACATCATGGAGGTTTGTTTGCTCGCTGGGAGTATTATGCTTCGAAGTGGAGCGGAAACTTATCGTGTAGAAGATACAATGATGAGAATCGCCGAATCCTTCGGTGTAAAAGAATCACATAGTTATGTAACACCAACAGGTATTATTTTTTCCATAGAAGGATCAGAGCCGACTAAGACAAAGTTGATTCGTATCACAGACAGGACAACCGATTTGTATAAAGTGACTAGAGTTAATAGTATTTCACGTAAAATAAGCAGTGGGGAACTCACTTTAGAGAAAGCCTACCATTTACTAAAGGAACTTGAAACAGCCAATCTAACATTTTCTATTAAGATACAAGTGTTAGCGGCCGCTTTGGCTAGCGGATGTTTTTTGATCATGTTTCAAGGCGATTGGGTGGATTTCCTACCTGCTTTTATTGCTGGAGGGGCAGGTCTATGGAGCGTTATCTATATCCATCGACTTGTTCCAATTAAATTTTTTTCTGAGTTTTTAGCTTCTTTAATTATTGGACTACTATCGTTTATTTTTGTGAAAACAGGAATCGGTCAGGAACTCGATAAAATTATTATTGGTGCTGTCATGCCACTTGTCCCTGGACTATTGCTAACGAACGCTGTAAGGGATTTAATGGCCGGTCATCTTGTCTCGGGCCTATCCAAAGGTGCTGAAGCCTTCTTAACTGCGTTTGCAATCGGCTCTGGAATAGCGGTTGTTGTATCATTTCTATAAATTTATACAAGTAAGGTTGGTTTTTAACTATGATGATTGTTGAACAACTCATTACGAGTTTTATTGCTTCTGCGGCCTTTGGAATTATATTCAATGCTCCGAAATCCTCGCTAATTAAGTGTGGATTGGTAGGAATGTTAGGCTGGATTATCTATATTATTATGACGATTCAAAGCTACGATCCTATTCTGGCTACATTAGTGGCAGCTGTCATTGTGGCTGTCACCAGTCAAATCTTTGCTAAAGTGTATAAAACACCTATTATTATTTTTAGTGTAGCAGGGGTGATACCACTCGTACCGGGTGGATTAGCTTACGACGCTATGAGAAACTTTGTTGAGAATGATTATAATACGGCAATTAATTTAGCTGCGAAAGCCCTCATGATTTCTGGTTCTATTGCGATGGGGTTAGTTGTTTCAGAAGTAATTAATCAAATAATTAGAAACGCAAAATTATCACCCAAGAATTAAATATTTCTCTTATAACTTGCCCAACAAAGGCAAGTTTTTTTCTATATGTTTGGAAAAGTTTTATTCAATAACAACCTGAATTAAACAAACGAAAGATGCCCACAATAAAAGTTAGGGAGGTGTTAAACGATGGCATTAGACGTATTATGTGAAGTAAGTAACTGTGTACACAATGAAGGCGGAGAAAAATGCGGTGCAGATGAAATCTTCGTAGTTAGTCATAGAGGGAACAAGGCAGACAATAGCCGCGAAACTGACTGCAAAACTTTCGAACCACAAGGACTTTAATATGATACGGAAGGCAGCCTAAACGGGGCTGTCTTCTTTATTTCCTATTTATAGTATTGATAATAATAATCATTGTTATTCAGATAAATATTAATTTTTGCCACTTTCATTGCTGGAGGTGGTTATTTTTTATTAACATTGGTTTTACAAATTTTAATAAAATTTACTTTATTTTACTAAAAGTTAAAACAAGCTTAGTACAAGCTTAATATTAATCTATTAACCTAGTAATTGTGAATGAAACTACTATACATAACGTAAATAACTTGAATTCCAAAACTAAAAAGAGGTGTAAAAATCATGACTGAATTAAACCGTCGTAAATTTTTAACTTATGTTGGAACAGGTGTTACTGCTTTAACTGTGGCTTCAACTGGACTAGGCGCTTTAACTCCAAAAGTTGAAGCAAAAGGAAAAGAGGCAGCTAATGAGCTTTTTGGATTTAATAAAAAAGTATCAGGTCTAAATTTTAAGCCAATCGCTCCTACTAGTAAGGACGATGTAGTTCTGCCACAAGGCTACAAGTATGATGTAGTAGCTGCTTACGGTGATGTTATTAATGCTAAGGGAGATACATTTGGTTTTAACAATGACTTTACTTTATATTTCCCTATTAACAATTCAAATACAAGAGGATTACTTTGGGTAAACCATGAGTATTCAAGTGAATTATTCGTACATGGTGCCCGTGGAGCTGACGGTAAATACACACCAGCTCAAATTGAAAAAATGTTATATAACCAAGGTGGATCTATCATTGAAGTATATAGAGATGGAAAAGAAGGTACATGGAAACTGGATACAAGCTCAAAATACGCTCGTCGTGTTACGGGGCTAACTCCATTCTCATTAACAGGACCAGCAAGAGGCTCAAAAACAGTTAACAGCGCAACCGATGTACAAGGTACATTTGCAAACTGTTCTGGTGGGAAGACTCTTTGGAATACGGTTTTATCTGCAGAAGAAAACTTTGAATATACCGCTAAAGATGCTGGGTTAAACGACACTCACTATGGTTGGATTATTGAAGTAGACCCGTTCGATCCAAACTTTAAAGTTCGTAAGCATACAGCATTAGGACGCTTTAACCATGAAAATGCAGCAATGGGCTTAACGAATGATGGCCGCGTTGTTGTTTACATGGGTGATGATAAGAAGGATGCTTGTGTATACAAATTTATTAGTAAGAACAAGTATGTAGCTTCTCGAGGGAAAGCAAATAGTGACCTTTTAGAAGAGGGGACTCTTTATGTAGCGAACATGGGGAAAGGTACATGGGTGCCACTAACGGTTGAAACGGTTCGTAAAGCGGCTACAGATAAGAAAAATAATGCTGCATTAGAGAAGTTCCAAACTCAAGCGGATGTAGTAGTATTCTGTCATGAAGCTGCACTATTAGTAGGTGGTACGCCGACAGACCGTCCGGAAGATGTAGAAATTTCTCCATTCGATAAAACGGTATTTATTGCTCATACAAATAATGATAGTCACGGGAACTTCCACGGTCATATTACTCGTTTCATCGAGGCTAAAAGTGATTTAGGTTCATTAACATTTGACTTTGAAATTTTCGCTGCTGGTGGAAAGCAGAGCGGCTTCAGTGCACCTGATAACTTAACGTTCGATAGCTATGGGAACCTTTGGACGGTTACAGATATGTCTTCTAGTAAATTAAACCAAGGTATCTATACTCATTTCGCAAATAACGGAATGTTCGTTATTCCAACAATGGGTAAAGACGCTGGAGAAGCGTACCAATTCGCATCTGCTCCTATTGAAGCAGAATTAACTGGACCAAGCTTCACTCCAGATGAAACAACCTTATTCTTAGCAGTACAACATCCAGGTGAGGAAACAGAGAACTTAAATAATCTAACTAGTAAATGGCCTCATCGTAAAGGCGATACGATGCCAAGACCAGGAGTGGTAGCCATCACAGGATTCAAAAAATAGGAGGCAGTTATGCTATCAAATATCGGAATCCCAGGATTAATTTTAGTATTGGTACTAGCTCTTATCATATTTGGTCCATCAAAATTACCAGAAGTCGGTAGAGCATTCGGAACCACTTTGAAAGAATTTAAAAAGTCTACTCGGGAATTAGTTTCTGACGAGACAGATGAGAAAAAGAAGAAGGAAGCTTAAAACTGAAGAAAATAATCTAGGAAGATATAAGGACATTCTTATGTCTTCCTTTTCATATGAGGGGTTTTGAGATGGAAGATAAAGATATACATGTGATTGCCCATTTTGAAGAGTTACGAAAAAGGTTAATGATTACGGCGATTACTTTCTTACTGTTTTTAATGGTTTCATTTGTTTTTGTAAAAGATATTTATCACTTTTTAGTGAAAGGTTTAGATTTTAAATTAGCTGTCCTTGGCCCAAGTGATATTTTGTGGGTGTATTTTATGCTTGCCTCTGTAGTTGGAATTGCGGCAACCATTCCAGTTGCTGCTCATCAGCTTTGGTTATTTGTAAAACCAGCTTTGTCAAAAAAAGAAAGAAAACTAACACTATCCTACATACCGGCGTTATTTTTACTATTTATAACTGGTATTTCATTTGGATATTTTATTCTTTTTCCACTAGTGCTTAAGTTCCTAATCACTCTATCTGGTGATATGTTCACTACATTTTTTACAACGGAAAAGTATTTTACCTTCTTAATTCATCTAACTTTGCCCTTTGGACTTCTTTTTGAGCTGCCAGTTGTTGTTATGTTTTTGACAACGATAGGCATTATTAATCCAGTTATGTTACAAAAATCAAGGAAATACGCTTACTTTGCTCTTATTGTCACAGCTGTTTTAATTACACCGCCAGACTTTATTTCTGATTTCCTTGTAACGATACCGTTGCTACTTCTTTATGAAGCGAGCATTAGTTTATCCAAAATGGTTTATAACAGAAAAATGAAGAATACGGTCGTTACACAGGAGAGTTCAATGTGATGAACTCTCTTTTTCTATGTTTTTGAACGGAATTCTTTTGGTGTAACTCCGTATTTCTTTTTAAAGGATCGTTCAAAGGAACTTAAACTACCGAAACCAGAATCAAGGGAGATGGTTGTAATGTCCTTCTTACTTTTTTGAAGAAGACTAGTTGCATTTTTTAATCGAGTTTCCCTTATATATTCATTAGGTGTCATGCCAAGATGCTCTTGAAACAGACGATAGAGATGCATCTGGCTGATTTGAAATTGAGAAGCAAGCTCCTTGTTAGAGACTTTCTCTTGATAGTTTTGATGGATAAAAGTAATAATTTTTTGTAAAGCGGGATTCCCTAAAATAGCACGATCTTTTTCCCAGATGGTTGAATGCGTTCCCTCTTGTATAGTCAGCAATAGGGAAGCTAATTCCCACTCAACTTCGCTTAATTCCATGTCTTCAAGAGAATCCTCCGAAATCATTTTAATGATTTTCTTACCTAATCGCTTTAAATGCTCTGAAGAATTTTGACCCCATTTTGCAAATTCGATTTTGTTTGAAAATCCAGTTTTATCCGCAAGAACATCAGTGAGAAGCTCTTGATTTAGACTGATGAGAAGAAGTTTAATTTTCTCATGATTAGCATAATTCCGGTGCTCTTCCCCAACCATCGTAACCGCTCGTTCCTCCAATTTTCTCGTTTCCCCATGAAACTCCATAAAAGGCTCACCAAGTAAAGGAATACTAATTTGATAAAAGGGCCCATGGTCGTGAAACTCATCTGCGGTATTTTCATTTAATTGATAAATGGATAAAGAAGATTGAGGCAAGTTGACTGATAACAATTTCATTTTAATCCCTCACTTGTAAGTCTTTAAGCAAATTATAACAAATTTTAATGGTAAAAAATGCCGAGATATGTACACTTGCCTTCTTTAAAATTAAGGTGGAGGGATTATTATGAGGATATTGAAAAATAAGGATTATACAAGATTTTTGCTAGGAGAAACGCTGGCTCTATTCGGCTACTTTACTTTACAAATGGCCATTTCATTATTTTTACTAGATATCACCGAGTCGGCGACAAAGTTTGCTTCGGCTTTTATTATTAACACCGCACCTGCTTTAGTGTTTGGTTTATTTGCAGGAGTAATAGTTGATAAAATAAATAAGAAAAAGCTTCTCGTATTTTTGGATTTACTCCGTGCAGTTGTACTTGGAGTAGCTTTCTTTTTGCCTTTAAATGAATATGCGATTTACGCACTTTTATTATTTTTAGGAACCTGTAACGTGTTCTTTACCCCAGCCTTCGTAACAGTTTTACCAAATATACTGGATAAAGAAGATTTAGTAGAAGGAAATTCCATTAAGAATACCGTTTTAGAAGGTGGAAAAGTGGCTGCTCCCATTCTAGGAGCATTGCTCTATAGTCTATTAGGAATTGAGATGGTCATCTTACTAACCTCTTTATTTTTTCTATTTTCAGCTTTTGTGTTGAAAGATTTACAGATAAAAACAAAAGAAGCAGAAAAGAACTCGAACTCCATTTTGACGGATTTAAGAGAAGGGTTCACCGTTTTTCGTGACGGCCGTTTAACATCATTAGTAATCAATGGAATGTTAACACATATCTTTTTAACCGCCATATTTTATATGGGATTTCCATTTTTGATAAAGAATGTTTTTGATGGATCCGATCTCGATGTGGGGGTTGTTGAAAGTGTTGCAACCATCGGAATCGTGTTAAGTGTCTTTGCTGTTACAGCTGTGAAAAACAAAATTACAGTGGGGCATGGGATATTTTACGGAATTATTGGAATGATTGTGACGGTGATTCCATTGTTCTTATTAGGGATAGAGGCAGTAGTGGGCTATATAAGTAGAGTTCCCATGGGACATCTAGTCTTTTTCTCAATCGTGACATTCGGTATGTTCTGGGTAAGGGGATTTTACGGTGCATTTTTCGTAGCCTTTTACCAGCAAAACGTAGAAGCGAGTAAACTAGGACGCTTTTTCTCAGTCATGTCACTATTATTCGCACTCGGTCAAATACTAGGCTATCAGTTGTTTGGGTATCTATTTGATTCGCATTCCCTAATCGTATCTATTGTCATCCTTGGAATTGGTGTAGTTTTAAAAGCAGTTGTTCACATTCCATTTATGATCTTGGATAGAAAGCAGTTGGTTGAAGTTGATATGGCTGTACGGAGTGAATCATCAACTTAATTTATTGGTAAGGGGGCTAAATATTCGTCTCCTTTTTTGTCTATAAAAATGTGAGAGTTTATAGTTGATATTTACTAGGTAATTGTACATAATTTAAACATAAGTTATACAAATGTTATTTTACACTCGTAGGAGGATCGTCGTATGTTTTTTCAATTAAAGAAAAATGACAAAGTTTATGCTCCATCCATGGATTTTCCGGCAAAAAGTAGTATTTTACATATAGAAAATCATAAAATTGCAGAGCGTACCCAATACATGGGTTTTGCAAAAGAGCATTTAATAGCCTTACAGGAAGCACAGCCAGTAGTGTTACCTCTGTTAGATGAACTATTAAATAAAGTGTTAGATCACTTGTTTCAGTTTCCACTTCTGAAAGGAATTGCGACAAGCCAAACGAGTCGCGATCGTCTATACCACGTATTTTTTCACTATTTTAAAAGTCTATTAAGTGGGGAACTGGATGATGCATACTTTGCCATGCGTAAAAGAATCGGCGGAACACATATGGGAGCGGGCCTTCCTGTTGAATGGTTTATCGCAACCTATTCAGCCATCAGCACCCTTCTCATACCTAAAATTGTAGAAGCCCTCCATAGAGAACCAGAAAAACTAACGACTGTTTTATTAGCTGTCACCCATGTCATTAACTTAGACTCCCAACTAGTAGTAGACAATTATTTACAAGCGAGAATCACGGACTTGAAACAGCTCAATGATGCGAATGAAAGCTTGCAGAGGGAGTTAAATTCCATCAGTCAAGAGGTAGCAGCTTCCGTTCAACAGACAGAGGCATCAATAAGTGAAACGAGCGGAAAAGCAGAGCAGATTAAGAGTGAAACGGAAATGACGCAGAAAAGCAGTAAAAATCTATTAAACTTAACAAACATGAATCAACATCAAATGGACGAAATGTTTACGACTTTTGAAACAGTTTTAGATGAGGTCGACACATCATTAAGTGGAATAGAATCTTTGAAAAGCATATCGGGTAAAATTATTACGATGACCAAGGGGATTGAGGACATTGCAGACCAAACCAATTTACTTGCGCTGAACGCATCAATTGAAGCTGCACGAGCGGGAGAAGAGGGCAGAGGGTTCGCTGTTGTCGCAACAGAGGTTAGAAAACTAGCAGAAAACTCGAAAAGTATGAGCAGCCAAATTAAATCACTAATTGATGACAGTGATCATCAAATCAATGACCTATTGAAACTATTAAGTTCCATGAACGAGTCCACTCAACAATCAAAAACGAAAATCCAGGATGTAAAAACAGGACTACTAACTGTAAAAATGGAGATGGAACAATACCTGGACATGTTTGACCGAAACAAACTGGATTTAGATACGATTGTCAGCTCGATTAAAGAAATTAATGAAACTATTACGAACCTTTCTGTCCTAGCTAATACACTATTAGAGAGGGCGGAGGAAGGGCGAAACTAGAGTAGTGCACCGGTCCGTTCCATGGACCGGTGTGGATTTTTTTGTTGGATTATGTCGAAAAAACGATATTCTTAAAAATTCGATGATATGTAGTTCAAAAACGATGATATATTCTCAAAACTGATGATATCTAAGCCGAAAACGATGATATCTCTAAATCTCTAGATAAAACTCATAAAAATTAAAGGAGTTAATCTATGAAATAACGAATTTATTTGGAGAAAAATTTTAAAGGAGTGATAAGATGATCGTAAAACCAAGAGAAATGCCTATTTACCTGCAAAAACTGGAAGCTTTGTATAAAAGGGTTCCTAAAACGTTACCAGAGTATCCCCACATTAAAGATAAATATAATCGGGCGATGGCTGGCTATAAAGGTGAATGCTCGATTGATTATCCACTAAGTTTTTTACCCAAAAAAACCTACTACATTC
Organism: Robertmurraya mangrovi; assembly: GCF_034427655.1. Lineage (NCBI taxonomy): Bacteria > Bacillati > Bacillota > Bacilli > Caryophanales > Bacillaceae > Robertmurraya > Robertmurraya mangrovi. The sequence goes on along the minus strand of NZ_JAXOFX010000019.1, from coordinate 31,066 downwards.
TCCATGATCTTCGTCTCCCCGTAAAAAATCGTTATTTCCAGACTGATACAATGCTTATATCGCAAAAATTCATCGTCATAATCGAAATTAAAAACATGGCAGGTAAAATCGTATTTGATACAGATTTTCACCAACTGGTTCGCTACAAAGATGACACTGAAAAAGCCTTTTCCGATCCTATAATTCAGACTAGCAATCAACAAAAGAGATTGAAAGTGTGGTTGGAACTGAATAAAGTCCCTATAAGTCCGATTGTTGCTCTAGTAGTCATTAGCAACCCTAACACAACCATTGATTCGACAGACAGAAAGCATTTACCTCAAAAAGTAATCCACCGTGATTATCTCCCCACAAAGATAGAAGAACTAGAGAAGTCCTTTCAAAAGACGATTTTTACAGAAAAAGAAATAAAATCGATCATCCGTCAATTAAAAAAACAACATACTCCAAAAAATCCAGCTATTTTAGAAGAGTTTAAGCTCACAAAAGACCAATTAATTAAAGGGATTCAATGCGAAAAATGTTCTTTCATCCCTCTACAAAGAGCAAACAATAAATGGATTTGTCCCCAATGCACTTCTACCACTAAAGACGGTCATCTAGCAGCATTAAAGGACTATCAACTTTTAATAAATTCCTCGATAACTAATAGTGAGCTGCGGGATTTTCTACAAAACGATTCAGCGAATTTAGCTAGAAGAATCCTCTCCTCTATGAATTTACCCTATACTGGAACAAATAAAGGCAGAGTTTACACCTTGAATTTATAAAGCTTGTTTTCGCATAAGGCTGCATGAAGTGATCCTTTCTTAAGCAATTTTTGACTTAAAACAACCTCTTCACACATCTTTAATAAATTGTTCATAGTTAATTCATAACCTTTGGAAATAATATGCAAGTAACCAATTATAAAGGAGGATTTTTATGAATAAAAAAACAATGATGTTTGCTTTGTCAGCGGTTTTGATGGGTGGAGTGTTTAATGCTGTTCCGGTGTTTGCGTCGAAAAATCTATCGGTGGTTGCCCAAACAAATGAGAAGGATGAATTTTCTCATGGTCACCATCACCAACACCGTATGTCTCGAGAACATTTAGAAGAAAAGGCAAAAACACTAGGCATTAATCCTGAAGGAAAAGAAATGGAAGAGTTGGCAAAACAGGTTCGAGAGGAATGGCTTAAAAAGAAGGCAAAAGAACTTGGAATAAAAACAGAAGGCAAGAACTCGGAAACAATTTCAAAAGAAATTAGAGAGGCCATTATTAAAAAGAAAGCAGAGTCACTAGGCATTAAAACAGAAGGAAAGACAGGTAAAGAATTATTTCAAGAGGTAAGAAAACATATCGTTAAGAAGAAAGCTGCAGAACTAGGAATCACAACAGACGGTAAAGACACAGATACGTTAGCAAAGGAAATTCGTACAAAAGAGGTTACGGATGAAGCGAAATTATTAGGAATTACCACCGAGGGAAAATCATTAGATAAGCTATCGGAGGAAGTTAGAGAAACCAAACTTAATAAAGTAGCCAAAGAGCTAGGAATTAAGACAGAAGGAAAAGATTATCACACTCTTATGCGCGAAGTGATAGATGGCCAAGTTAAAAAAGATGCCAAAGAGCTAGGAATTAAAACAGACGGTAAAGATACAAGAGAGCTTGTGAAAGAAGTACAGAAAATAAAAATTCAAAAAACAGCTACGGAACTAGGACTTAACATTGAAGGTAAAACAACTGAGGAACTTTTTGAGGAAATCATGACAAAGCACAGAGATCGAGCTGAAGAGTTAAATTTATTTCCTTTTCAAAAAAAGGATGAGTTCTTTTGGGGAAATAAAAAGGATCACCATCATCACTTTTATAAATAGGCTATTTTCATAATAAAAACTCTCAAAGAGTAAAAGCAAAAGCTTCTACTCTTTTTTTTTGTTTAGTATAAATTTCTCGCATTGTAGATAATTTTTTATATTAATTGTCCACGTCCAGCTCCAGCGCTTTTGTTCTGGGAAGTGTGACATTGACATCAATACCATTTATAAGCATAAAGTCCATGATTTTGTAAAAACTAAATTTATGAAATCAGGCTGTCTAAATGGCCAGTTACTAATTTTTAGGATGATTATAATGGTAACCATTAGTTTTGCAATCTTATTAACTTGCTTAATTGGTTTAATAGCGATTATAGATACATTTATTTATCAGAGCTCTTTCCTATACCCACTTCTAACAATCTTGAGGATTAATCCCGGGACGAATAAATGGATGGTTTATTTTGGACTAGGAATTGGACTCATCTCTAGTTTGATAGTCGATTATCGGTTAAAAAAAGAAAAAGGATTAAATAAAAATAACTAATATGAAGAACAATCTCGTCGAAAAAGTGTCCTTATTTCAATTATTTATCCTTATTTATATTTTTGAATTAGGTAGTGCGGTAGTTGTAGGAATTGGTGGAGAAGCGAAGCAGGATGCCTGGATAGCAGAGTGCATTGGGACGGTTTGTGGAGTAGGAATCACCGGTTTTTACGTGTATATATTAAAGAAGTTACCGGGTAAAAATTTATTTGAAATTCTTATTTTTACATTTGGGAAATGGATTGGCAGAGCGGTTATCTTCCTTTATATCGTTTACTTTTTTTATATTGCTGCAAGGGTGTTAAGAGACTTTTGTGAATTGATGTCATCAACGATTTTTGAGAAGACACCTATCGAAGTCATCGCTCTGACAATGATGATGGTCATTGTTTATATGATTTATTTAGGGTTGGAGGTAATGGGGAGAACTAGTGAAATTTTTATCCCTTATATCTTCTCGTTTGCTCTTATTATTGGATTATTAGTTTTTTTGACTGGTGAAATAGAGTTTAACAACTTGTTGCCTATATTCGGGGAGGGATTTGGCCCCATTTTAAAAGTCGTCTTCCCTGGATTCATTACTTTTCCTTATGGAGAGATGATTGCGTTTACTCTTATCATTCCGTATGCAACAAAATTTGCGAATGCAGGAAAAACTAGCATGATAGCTGTTTTGGCAAGTGGAATAACGTTAGTCTATACCATGATTCTTCAATTAACAACACTTGGACCGGAGATGAGGGAACGGGCTAATTTTCCAACGTTATCAGCAGCTAGAGAAATCTCATTGCTTGATTTTATAGAACGGGTCGATTTAGTCGTTGTATTTATCGTTATGTTCGGAATTATTGTGAAGGTTAGTGTGTTCTTTTTTGGAGGATTAAAGGGGCTTGAAATCATATTTAACCGGCCATATCGAACAATGGTTGTACCAATGGGAGCCATCATTGCCTTTATTACTATTGTTATAAGTGAAAATTACGCTGAGCATATACAAGAAGGGGTAAAAGTTGTTCCCATGTATTTGCATATACCTTTTCAATTCTTATTTCCACTCACCCTATTGCCTTTTCTAATCTACAAAATCAAAAAACAACAAAAGGAGAAACAGCAATGAGTTTGCGTCAGCTTTTGTTTAGGAGGAAGAAAAATAAACAGGCTAATAAAACCACAGAGAAGGAATTATTCCAGGATGAGAGTATAGAGAAAAATTTTTATCGAGATTTAGAGACCAACAAAAGTGAAATAAACAAGTTATTTGTACAAACGTTTGACTTTGAAATGAAAGATATAAAGCTAGGGAAACAAAAAGCTTGTATTTGTTATCTTGAGTCGATGCTGGATACGAACGAGTTATCCAATAAGGTGCTAAACTCTATTAATAAATCGATTTCACATGAGATTAATGATATTGAAACAGTAAGAGATGAGTTCTTCCCTACCGTCCCTTATCAGTACGTTGAAAATCTACATCAAGTTACTTGGAATGTGTTAAATGGTCAAGCCGTTTTATTAGTGGATGGAATTACGAAAGCTCTCACTTTTAAAATCGGGGGTACAGAGCAGAGAGCTATTACGGAACCAAGTACTCAAACTATTTTAAGGGGTCCAAAAGATGGATTTATAGAGGACATTAGTACAAATATTAGTTTAATAAGAAAAAGAATAAAAAATCCAAGACTAAAATTTGAACGATACCATCTTGGTACAGATACAAAAACGACTGTCAACATTAGTTACATTGAAAATATCACCAATCAAGATATTTTGGATGAAGTAAGAAAAAGGATTAAAAAAATAGAAGTGGGTGGAGTTTTAGATTCTGGAAACATAGAAGAATTCATTACCGACAAAACCCTTACTCCTTTCCCACTAGTCTTTAATACAGAGAGACCAGATACAATTGCCGGCCACTTATTAGAGGGCAAGGTTGCCATTATGATTGATGGTTCCCCTTTTGCCCTATCAGTTCCAGGAGTACTAGTAGATTTTTTTGAATCGTCAGAAGATTATTATCAACCTTATTTTATGGCGAGCTTTATACGGATGGTTCGCTATATCTCTTTTATGATTGCTTTAGTTCTACCGTCCTTATATGTGGCCCTATCTACTTATCATCACGAATTAATGCCAACGCAATTATTAATTAGTATTCAAGCCCAAAGAGAGGGAGTTCCATTCCCTGCAGTAATCGAAATCTTAGTAATGGAACTTACCTTTGAAATTTTAAGAGAAGCGGGGATAAGAATGCCAAGGGCTGTTGGACAAACGGTATCCATTGTTGGGGCCTTAGTTATCGGACAGGCTGCTGTTGAAGCAGGGCTAGTCTCAAATGTACTCGTCATTATTGTTGCGTTAACGGCTATCGCAAGCTTTGTGTCACCTATTTATAACTTCTCAATATCAACTAGATTATTAAGATTCATATTAATCTTAATGGCGGCAGGTCTTGGTTTATATGGAATCCTTTTATTCTTAATTCTAATGGTTATCCATTTAGTAAGTTTACGTTCTTTTGGGATCCCATATTTAACTCCAGTAGCACCTTTTCAGCTAACCGAGCAGAAGGATGTTTTTGTAAGATTTCCTATTTGGTCAAATAAAAGAAGACCTACTTATTTAAAAACCAAATCTCCTATAAAGATTAAAGGGAATCCTTCTCCTTCCCCACCAACCTCAGATAATGGGTGATGTAATGAATAGAAAGCTATTGGTGATTATATCTTTGGCGACATTAATATTGGCAGGATGTTGGGATCGTGTTGAACTCAATGATGTTTCAATTGTATCAGGTCTTGCCGTTGACCCAGGTGAAGAAAAAAGATATATGGTTACGATTGAGATTGTGAATGCACCTCCCTTTTCGAAACAAGGCGGCGGAGATAGTGCTCCGGTTATCACTTTTACTTTAGAAGGCGATACGATGGCGGAAATTCTACAAAGAATGAATATTGGTGTAACAAGGCAACTAATTTTTTCTCATACAAGGGTACTATTTATTAGTGAAGAGATAGCAAGGCAAGGTGTTATTGGTTTTTTAGAGTATCTAGAGAGAAGTGGAGAATTTCGAAATGACTTTAATATTCTAATTACTAGAGGAAAACCTGCACGTGATTTTTTGAAGATTACGTATCCCCTTCAAAAAATACCCTCTATGAAGGTTCATAAACAAATTCAGACGTTCGTAAAGGAGTGGGGAGGGGATCCAAATATTCGACTAACCGATTTTGTCTCAGCAATTACATCACAAGGGAGAACACCAGTAACGGGGTCAGTAATCTTAAAGGGAGATGTAAATAAAGGGGCAACTAATGAAAACAATACCAACCTTGAACCAAAGGCACTGGTAGAAATGGAGGGTATTGCTGTTTTTGATAATGAGAAGCTAAAGGGATTTCTTACCCTAGAGGAGAGTAGAAATTATTTCTGGACACAAGAACTCGAAGAAACAACCTTGAGTATTCCTTGTGATGATGGAGAAGAAGAGGGGGAAAATTATAATGCTCTTAAAGTAGTACATACACACTCTAAGATTAATGTTGAATATCGTGGAAGTCAGCCAGTTGTAAAGGTCCAAGTAAATGCTGATACCGAATTATTGACGACGCAGTGTAGAAAAGACTTAACTCAATTACAAACGTATAAAGAGTATGAAAGAGATGCAGGGAAGTATGTGGCTGAAAATATTAGAAATACAATAATCAAGGTTCAAGATGAGTTTGGTGTAGACATTTATGGATTCGGAGAGGCTCTTCATAGAAGTGATAATAAAAAATACAAACAAGTGAAAGATGATTGGAATGAAGAGTTTAGGAGAGCAGATGTAGAAGTAGATGTTGATATCTTCTTAAGAAGGTCGGGTATAAGAACGAAATCATTTTTAACGGATTTGCCTAAAACAGAAGAGAATGAGTAGGATTCCTCTGATTTTGGTAGACATCCGCTGTATGATAGGCTAGTATCAATAATAGTTTTTAATCATGTCTCGGAACAAATATACGAGTGACAAGTAAGGTGGTACTTTTATGAGTGTGGCTATATTAAATGAAGTAAAGCCGTTTATACAAGCGGTATGGGAAAAAGAAGGATTCGGGCAGCCTACTTCGATTCAAGCAGCTGCAATCCCTGTCATTTCTAAAGGGAAAGATGTTATTGCTGAATCTCCAACAGGAACAGGTAAAACTCTAGCCTATTTATTACCTATTTTAAATAAAATTGACCCAGAGAAGAGAACGGTTCAAGCAGTCATCCAAGCTTCCTCACAAGAACTAGTGATGCAAATTTTATCAGAGGTACAAAAGTGGGGAGAGGGAAGTGGTATCCGTGCCGCTTCATTCATCGGAGGAGCTAATGTTAAGAGACAGCTGGAGAAATTAAAGAAAAGTCCTCAGATTATTATCGGGACTCCTGGTAGAACGCTAGAACTGATAAAGCAAAAGAAGATTAAAATGCACGAAGTAAAAACAATTGTGTTGGATGAAGGAGACCAGTTATTAACTCCGGAGCACTTGCCAACTATTAAAGAGATTATAAAGTCATCCCTTGCTGACAGGCAAGTAGTTTTATTCTCAGCCACTTTGACAGACCATGCTGTAAAAATAGCAAGAGAACTAACATCTGATGCCGAAGTGATTAAAATTGAGAAGGATGAAACCATACAATCAGCAGCTGTGGGTCATATTTATTTTCCTGCTGAGCAAAGAGAAAAAATTAAATTACTAGAGAAGATTTCCCGTCTTGAGGGAGTCAAGGCATTAGTGTTTATTAAAGATATTGGGAGCTTAACTGTTACTCATGAAAAGCTTGCCTTTAGTGACATTCATGCATCGCTTCTTCATAGTGATTTAAATAAAGATAAAAGAAAAAATGCACTTAAAGACTTTAGAACAGGAAAGACAAATATGCTCCTAGCAACAGACGTTGCAGCTAGAGGGTTAGATATTAAAGGTGTTACACATGTTGTCCATTATGATTTTCCAAAGGACCTTTCTCAGTACGTTCATCGCTCAGGAAGAACAGGCCGTTTTGGTGCAGAGGGAACTGTTATTTCATTAGTGACTGAGCGTGAAGAAAGAGAACTAAAGAAGTACTGCCGTGAGATAAATGTGGAACCTCAGAAGAAGAGGTTTTATAAAGGTCAAATAGAGGATAGCCAAGCTTAAATCATGTTTGATAAATAATGAAATACGTGCTCAATGGACCTTGGGGGTCTCTTTTCCTGGGGTCTATTTGCTATTAGTTCCGTTTAATGTACATAAATTTTTACAGTCTGCCTGTTAGAAAAAAATTCGAGGTGAATCAATATGAAAAGTGGAGTAATTAGTCTAGGAGAGGCATTAATTGATTTTATCCCAATGGATGAAACAAACCTTGTCTATCAAAAAAGTCCTGGAGGAGCACCTGCGAATGTTTCAGTAGGAGTGGCCAGACTAGGACTGCCTTCAGCATTTTTAGGGAAAGTTGGACAAGATATTCTCGGCAAATTTTTAAAAGAAACGTTAGAAGGTTATGGAGTAAATACAACGACAATGGCCATGAGTGAGGAAGCTAGAACAGGAGTTGTATTCGTTACCCTTGGTGAAGGCGGGGAAAGAAGCTTTGACTTTTACATTAACCCAAGTGCAGATACCTTTTTATCCACGGGTGATATAAAAGAAAGTGATTTCAACTCTGCTCGAATTCTGCATTTTGGTTCCATTTCGCTCATTCATGAACCATCTAAGTCCGCTACGCTAAAAGCTATAGAACTTGCCAAGAAGAACGGTGTGCTCATTTCATATGACCCGAACCTGAGATTGGGATTATGGGAAAGTGAAGAACAGGCCAAAGAGAGTATTATGGAGCTTCTATCTGAGGCAGATATTTTAAAGATTTCTGAAGAAGAGCTAGAATTTTTAACAGGTGAGAAAGAAATTGACAAGGGAATTGAAAAGCTGGCTCCTTATCATATTCCCTTTATTGCCATTACCTTAGGGGCAGAGGGAAGTGTTCTAGTAACGCAAGCGGGTAAAGTGGAGGTTTCCGCTATGAAGGTGGAGGCTGTGGACACAACGGGTGCGGGAGACGCATTTGTTTCTGGGATGCTTTATTGTCTTCATGAGCGAGAAAAAGGTTTAGAGGATTGGAGTCTAGAGGAAATGAAAGAGCTAGGTCGCTTTGCCAGTGTTTCAGGGGCTTTAGCTGCTTCAACGAAAGGTGCTATGACAGCTCTTCCAACACTTGAAGAAGTGAGAACCATCTTATCCCGTTAATAAGTATATTAGAGGGCATCCATATAATAAGGATGTCCTTTTCTAGCTTTGAGTAGGTATCCAGTATTTTTTATTTGACGGAATTGCTAGAATATTTTATAAATAAAGCATCACAAGATGAAGGGGAACACTTTTACTATGGAAAACTCACGCCTAAAGAAATTACATGATGAATGGCTAGTTGAAGCAACAATAGATGAAATTCAAGAGAAACTAGCTAATGGTGAAATATCATCAAAAGATCTAGTGTTAATGTATCTATATCGAATTGGCCAGTATGATAAAGACAAAATTAATTCTATCTTAGAAGTAAATCCAGAAGCACTACACATTGCAGCAGCTCTTGATGCAGAAAGAAAAACAAAAGGTCCAAGAGGCCCTCTTCACGGAATACCGGTGCTAGTAAAAGATAACATAGATACAGCTGATCACATGCATACTAGTGCAGGTTCTCTTGCTCTTGAGAACTCTTATGCCCTTGAAGATTCGCATGTTGCTAGCTTACTTCGCGAGGCAGGGGCCATTATTCTAGGGAAAACGAATATGACAGAATGGGCTAATTTTATGACTGAAGGAATGCCTAGCGGTTATAGCTCTAGGGGCGGACAAGTCTTAAACCCGTATGGACAAGGGAAATTTGATGTAGGTGGGTCAAGTGCAGGTTCCGGTGCGTCGATTGCGGCAAACCTCGCTACCGTTGCAGTAGGTACGGAAACTTCAGGTTCGATTTTAAGTCCTGCAAGTCAAAATTCCTTAGTCGGAATTAAACCGACAGTCGGTTTAGTAAGCAGAAGAGGGATCATTCCTATTGCTCATAGCCAAGACACGGCTGGACCAATGACAAGAACGGTAAAAGATGCAGCTTACTTACTGAATGTCTTAACGGCTCATGACGATAGAGATCCGATTACATTAACGAATGCGAAATTAGTCAATGTAGACTTTACTCAGTTTTTAAACCCTGAAGGATTAAAAGGGGCACGTGTAGGAATAGCAAGAGAAACGTATTTTGACTACTTAAAAGATGGACAGAAGGTAGTGTTGGAGCAAGCCATTGAGAAGCTTAAAGAACTTGGTGCTGACGTTATTGAAAATATAGTGATTCCTTCCACCAAATATGAGTGGAGCTATGATGTACTTGGGTATGAATTCAAGTCTGATCTTAATGCATACCTTAAGGGCCTTCCGTCGTACGTCCGTGTACGCACGCTTAAAGATGTCATTGACTTTAATAATCAAAACAGTGAGCGAACTTTAAAGTATGGCCAAAAAATATTAGAAGAAGCGGAAGCTACATCTGGAACCTTGACAGAGGAAAAATATCTTCAGGCTTTAGAACAAGATATATACCATTCCACTGAACAAGGAATTGATTTTGTATTAGCAGAACACCAGTTGGATGCAATTTTGTTCCCTAATAACTTTGGTGCTGGTATCCCAGCAAAAGCTGGATATCCATCCATCACCGTCCCAGCTGGTTATACAGAAGAAGGAGAGCCAGTGGGAATTACTTTTACTAGCCATGCTTTTAGTGAAGGAAAGTTAATCGAGCTAGGATATGCATTTGAACAAGGGACCAACCACCGTAAACCACCTGAGTTATAAGTTAAAATCTGGTCTATAGCAATATTGTATAAGGCGATTCTCGGTAACCCATACTACCATTGAAGTATCCAAAAAGGAGACGAGGTACATGGGAAGAACCAAACTTGGAAATGCTAACGCACAAAGGAACAATAACAAAAAACGAGGAAAAACTAGCTCAGAACTAGTTGAATTCTCAACAACAGAAAAAGATGAAATCATCCCTAACAAACCAGTAGGGAAATAGGATCGTTATTTTTATCCCCTCATAATTGGAGGGGATATTTTATTTACTATATGGTTATATTTTTAGGGCCATTTTCTTAAGATTTTAATCTTAACTACATTAGAACACCTGAGTTGATTGTAGCGGAAGGCACTTGACTCCAGCAGGAAATAGAGAGAATGGGAGACCCCACAGGCGGTAACGCCGAGGAGGCTCCCATCTCTCCCTGCGGAAAGCAAGTGCCTGGAGCGGAAAGGAACGGGCAACATAATTAAGTCTTTTAGAAATAGAAAGGTTGGTAACTTTTTACTTATCAATTTCGCCCTAATAACTTACTTTTAACCCATATAATGGATATCCAAATTCACGTTTTGTCCATGTTAAATAGGTCCATAATCAGCTATAATTAGAAAAAATAACCGAAAAAGGCAAACTTGTTGAAAAGCAAGGACGCAAAGCTATGGGCCTAAACGAGCAATGTTGCTTGCATGGTTGCCAAGCTGCCGGACTCCTTCAAAGGATGTCTTGGCATCAATGGAGGAGTAGACAACATGAACAGTAGAATCAACAAACTTAGCCTCATTTTCTTATTAGGACTTGGATTAATGCTATCAACCATACCTTCAAAAGCAGAAGCAAACGTTAGGGCACCACTCTCAACATGGCTATGGGATACAGCTAAAATCCAGACTAAAGGTGATGAAATACTTAGCTTTTTAGAAAAGCAAAATGTGAAACAAGTATACCTACAAGTCAACTCACAAATTCCCGTATCCGCCTATAAACAGTTTATAAGCAAAGCTTCTAGAAAATATATAAAAGTTCATGCATTAGATGGGGCACCTGATTGGGTCTCACCAAATGGTGGACAACATTTAAAAAGCATGTTTGACTGGCTTCGTGCTTATCAAAGACAAGCTTTACCACAAGAACGTTTTTCCGGTGTTCATCTTGATGTTGAACCATATTTACATTCTAGTTGGAACTCGGATTATGATAACTCAGTACTGGCTTATCAAAAAATGCTTTCTAATGCCAAGGTCTATTCGGGGCAATTAAAATTACCTCTTGGAGCAGATATCCCCTTTTGGTTTGATGAAAAAATGTACAATAATTCTTACGGCAAAGGGGACTTAGCGAGCTGGGTCATTCGAAATGTTCATTATATCTCAATTATGGCCTATAGAGATCAAGCAGTAGGTCCAAATGGAATTATTGAGTTAGTAAAAAACGAAGTGAACCTAGCAAATAAACTAGGAAAAGCTATCATCATCGGAGTTGAAACAGGACAATCCTATGAAGCTCAATATGTGAGCTTTTATGAAGAGGGGCAAGCATATATGTTTAATCAGTTACAGCTTGTTCAATCAGCTTACTCTAAAGTTAGAAATGTATCGTTTGCGATTCACTATGTAGATAGTTGGATGGCAATGAAGCAGTAAACGTCAGGCCGGATACGGTCTGGCTCTTTTTTTGGCAATAAATAATAAAATTACCAAAATTTATTATCTACTACCTTGCAATGTTCACTACTGTATATTATTATAGTAGCTGTGGAAAATATTACTAAGTATTAGTGGCTATTGATTAATATCTAATAGTGATTAAAACAGAGTAGAGGATGTGTATTCCTTGAATGTGCAATTTAAAAAAGGTGTTCTCGAGTTGTGTGTGTTAATTCTGATTTCAAAAAAAGATCAGTATGGATATGAATTAGCTCAAAATATCTCGAATAAGATTGAGGTGGCTGAAGGAACACTTTATCCGTTATTAAGAAGGTTAACAAAAGAGGATTACTTTACAACTTATTTAGCAGAATCTACTGAAGGACCTCCTAGAAAATATTATTCAATTACAGATAAAGGCAACGAATATATGAAAGATTTAGTAGATGATTGGAAGCAATTCTCTAATGCAGTAAATCAATTTATTGAGGAGGGACTTCATCATGAATAATGAATTTTTAAAAAGACTTGAGACACTGTTAAGTAAAGTTCCAGAAAGTGATCGACGGGAAATGCTATACGATTATGAGGAACACTTTCAAATAGGTTTAGCCAATGGGAAAAGTGTGGAAGAGTTAACGGCTGAATTAGGAGATCCGTATGTCATAGCGAGAGATTTACTGGCTGATTATCGAGTAGGTAAGGATGAAGTTGTACAACAGACAGAGGAGCAAGTTCAAGAACAAGTACAACCTTTTCAAGAACAAATTCAACCAGAACAACAACCGCAACCTAGCCAACAAGAAGTAAACAGTAAAGAATTAACTATGGATGAAAAAGCAGAGCTGGCAGCACTTAAAGCTGCACTCTATAAACCAGCACCTATTCCAACTCCGATGGGAACATCTGAGCCGACAAGATCAACATCAGGTCGTAGTGCGTTTGGTTCTTTCATGGTAGGAATGAGTTTACTGTTGTTTAATCTTATTTTTATCGTAGGACCGGCAGCAGGAATATTTGCAGCTTATATTTCTATTTGTGCAGTAGCCCTTGTGTTTACTTTGTCACCTTTAGTGCTTATTTCTTCCTCGTTTCTAGGTTTTAGCCACGAAAGTTTAGCGGTAAACTTTTTCGTATCACTCGCTTTAACTAGTTTAGGTATGTTAATGGGAATCGGTATGATGTATGTTGGAAAATATTTATTTAAGGGATTAGCAGGGTATACAAAATTAAACGTTAGAATGGTGAGAGGAGGTAGAGCGGCTTGAAAAAATTTGTCCTAACATTAGTTGTACTATTTGTTATTGGAGTCGCAGGAACACTTGTTACTCTAAATGTGTCAGGTGGATTCTCCCTAGAAAAATATGATGTAAACGATAAGGTAACGGTTAATAATCAAAATATTAATGATATCAACATCAAGTTATCATCAACTGACATTACTGTACTACCTACATCAGAAAATGAGATTTCAGTAGAATTAAAGGGAAAAATTAGTAAGAGGTTAAAAAATGATTTGAAACTTGATGTTAAAGAAAAGGGTAATACTTTAGATATATCATTGTCAGGGGAAGATCAAATCAAGTTTAATATTGGAGTTCTTATTGTTGAAACCGAGGTAAACGTTTTATTGCCTGAAAAAATCTATGAATCTATAAATGTTCACACTTCTTCAGGAGAGATTGCGATTGAAGGGCTTCAATCAAAGGACTTTATTCTAGATGTGAGCTCAGGTGAGATTATTGCTGAAGATTTAAAAGCGGAAAGAATAATGAAATTTAGTGCTACTAGTGGCGAGATTAGAACAAAGAATACTACCGCTGAGAAAATTGAATTTGAAGCCAGTAGCGGAGATTTCATTGTTCAAGATCAAAACTCGAAGGAGTCTACTTTTATTGTTTCGTCAGGTGATATGCAACTAACGGATGTAACAGGAAATATCCAATTGGAGGCTTCGTCAGGAAGTATTTCCATATCAAACAAAGAAGTATCTGGTAACATTACAGCTGATATCACAAGCGGTGATGTAGAGGTGGAATTTAGAAACAAACCTACTTCTCTTGCCATTGATTTTCACGCAAGCTCTGGTGATGGAGTTGTGAATTTAGATGGAGTGACTTATGAGGAAAATTCCGAAAATCGTATTATTGGAAAAATTGGTACTGGAGAATATTCCGTACGAGTAAATGCTTCTTCTGGAGACTTTGTCTTACGTTAATCAAAAAGGGGTGGTCTAATTCAGACCACCCCTTTTTGATTTAATAAATAACTCTCCAATTATGATTACAAGTGGCCTCAACGGTACCTTTTTTTGAAATATATTCAGCAATCAGTTCTGCCATATCTTTCTGAATTTCCTTTACAACTGGTTTCCCTTTATACATGGTATAGTTACCGCCGCCACCTGCCCGGTAGTTGTTCATTACCACTTCATATTCCTTATTCAGCCCCACCGGCTTTCCTTGATAAAGCAAATTAGCAACTCGCTCACCAAAAGGTTTACTAATATTAAATTCGTATTCGATTCCTTCCCACATGTCATAATTATAATGTTGTGGCTTTGGTTCAATAAAATCAGGATTAACAATGATCTTTTTATCGTTATCTAAAGTAAAATAGCTAGCACTTAATTCGAGTGCATCTTTAATATCCTGTCCTGTAATACGTATTACTTTTAACGTGTTTGGATAGATATAGTTTGAAATAATATCACGCATAGTTACATGCTCGCTAAAACCAGGAGATTCATTATTTAGTAGTGCTGTACAGGAAATATCTACTTGTGCAGCATTCATCTGTACTTTATTTAGGAATTCTATTAAAGGATGATCACCGAGTCGTACTTCGTTTGCGCTCCTAATCATCATATCTCCTCTAATTTTTCCGACTGGCTCATCAAGCCATGTTTGAGTTCGCGTTTCTTGTTCGTAAGATAGTGCTAATATTCTTTCGTCAGCAACAACAGAATCAGTTACATCTAGTAACTCCGTCTTTGTATCTCCTATAAGCCATTTTCCATCCAGACGTTTCAACTGGATTTCAACTTTTCCTAAAGATTGACCATTAAAACTTGGTTGAAGGACACATCTCCCATTCACAGTTGTAGCAATTTTCCGATGCTGATGTCCTGTTAATAAAACATCTATTCCATCAATTTCTTGACACATAGCAAAAGCTTGATTTTCACCTGTTAACGCTTCTGTTGGCTCACCCGTAACAAGGTCCCGCTCAAACCCACCATGATAGGAAACGACTAAAATATCATAGGTTTCCTTTTCTTGAATATATTTCACCCAGTGCTTCGTTGCTTCCAAGGCATCTTGAAATAGAATTCCTTTTATATGCTTAGGGTCTTCCCAATTTGGTATGTAATGTGTAGTTACACCTAAAACAGCAACCCTTAAACCATTCGGATACTCTTTAACCATATAAGGTTTTCCAAACAAAGGTTGGTTAGTCTCTTGATTTAAGAGATTAGCAGACAGCCATGGAAAAGAAGATTGTTTGATGGTACTGTTTAATAATTCCATCCCAAAATTAAATTCATGGTTCCCAATGACGGCTGCATCATACTTTAACTCATTTAGTACGCTAATGATGGGATTATTATTGTCTGCAACAAACTTAGCAAAATAGTAGGTCAATGGAGTACCTTGGATGACATCACCGTTATCAATTAATAAGTGATATTCATACTGGACTTTTTCCTGATTAATAATCGTGGCGAGCTTGCCTAAACCAGCATTCAACTTTAAACGATTACCGTAACTGGTCGGAAAAATATTTCCGTGAATATCACTTGTTTGTAAAAGTGCGAATGTACAAGTAGATTCTTCCTTCACCAATCCTGAGTCCCTCCTTTTAAACATAAGGTAGATTTTCTTCTTAATCTAGGGCAATAGAATACTGTCTTTATCTCCTAAGGTAAAAGAAACTATACTTCTTTGAAGTCTGAATAGAAAATTATACGGATTTCATTATACAATCTCTTACTGGTATTTTATGTTAAGATAGGATTATTTAAAAAGTTTTTATTTATTCAATCTCTAAAACGTGGGATACATTCGTGCTAGTAGGAGGAACGCAATGAACAAAAATCTGTTAAATAAAATCAATCAAATCCAAGCAGAAAAGAATTTTTCAGGCACCGTTTTTGTCCAAACTGGAGAATCTGTTATTTTTGATAAAAGTTTCGGATATGCCAATCGAGCTGAAAAAATAGAAAATCAATCGAACACTCGCTATGGAATTGCTTCAGGGAGTAAGATATTAACCGCTATTGCTATTGCTCAACTTGTTGAACAAGGGAAGGTTACTTTTAATACCCGTTTAAAAGAGTGCCTAAATATCCATTTTCCGCATTTTGATGAGAGTATTACGATACATCAGCTGCTCACACATACTTCCGGGATTCCTGATTATTTTGACGAAGAAGTGATGGATGATTTTGAGGAACTATGGATTCAAAGACCGATGTATCATATTAGGAGATTAAGAGATTTCTTACCGATGTTTGAGCTAGAAGCAATGAAATCTCAGCCGGGGAGTATGTTTCACTACAATAATGCTGGCTACATATTACTAGGTCTGGTTGTCGAAGAGTTAAGTGGAGTAACTTTTACTGATTATGTAGAAAAAAATATATTTAAGAAATGTTCAATGGATGCTGGTTATTTTGAGATGGATTCATTACCAGAAAGAACTGCACTTGGATACATTGACCTTCCTGATGGAAAATGGAAAACGAATGTATACTCCTTACCGGCAAAAGGAGGTTCAGATGGTGGAGCGTTTGTTACAGCAAAAAGTATGGCAGAGTTATTGGAAGCTTTGTTAAATGGTCTATTATTAAATAAAGAGACTACTAACCAATTACTCACTCCACATGCGAGTGTTAATGAATCTATTTCATATGGTTATGGAATCTGGATGAAACATGAGAATAGGAGCATATCCAAATATTATCTAATGGGTTATGACCCTGGTGTAAACTTTCGAGCAGCCTTTTACCCTGAAACAAATACAAAAATTGTCATTTGTTCCAATCAAGCAGATGGTGCGTTTGATATTCTTACTGGGATTGAAGATGAACTAAATATTAAATAAAAGATGAGCTTGGAGAATTCCAAGCTCATTTAATTTACTTCTTCACTGACCAAGGCGCTTCCGCTTTTCTTATTCCAAATCCACTTTCTTCAATGGATGTACAGCAGGACCATCCACCACTTCACCGTCATATGAGAATCTAGAGCCATGACATGGACAATCCCATGTACGGTCACCATGATTCCACTCTACTTCACAGCCAAGGTGAGTACATGTAGTATCAACGACATGTAACGTTCCATCTTGGTCTCTATAGCAACCAGCACGTTCTCCGTTAACCATGACAACGGCACCTTCATCATTACTAATATCCTCAAACTTTGTTGGAACGAATTCAAGCTTTCCTTTTACAAAATGCTTCGCCACATCTGCATTAATAGAAACAAACTTCTTAATGTCAGGATCTGCGTGGAATCTAGAAGGATCATATAATTTGCTGTAACGATTCTCTTTATTTAAAATGGTGTCACTTAAGAGAATAGCCGCTTGCGTACCGTTTGTCATTCCCCACTTATGATATCCAGTTGCCATTAAAATGGTTGGGTCATCATTCGTAATTGGCCCAACGTAAGGAACTTTATCGAGCGTGTACATATCTTGGGCAGACCAGCGATATAAATACTCGTCAATACCAAATACATTTTGAGAAAACTCTTCAAGGGCTAAATAATGCTTCATCGTATCTACACCTTGCCCGGTTTTATGACCATCGCCACTAACGAGCACAAGTTGCCCATCATCCATTGGAGTGGAACGAAGAGAACGAGTTGGTGAATCAGCACTTAAGTACATTCCACCTGGAAATTCCTTTTTTGTTTTTACTCCAATAATATAAGACCTTTCTACATACATCCTTGCAAAATAAAGCCCCTTTTTATCGCAGAAAGGAAAATGAGAGGCAGCAACTAAGTGCTTGCATGTAATCTTTTTACCATTTCTTAAGACAACCGCTGTTTCAGGTCCGTTATTTATATCCATCGCTGTTGTGTTTTCATAAATAACTCCACCAGCTTCAAGGAAGGATTGAACTAACGAGTTTAAATATTTTAACGGATGAAATTGTGCTTGGTCACGCATGACTAGTGTAGATTTTGTTTCAATGTTAAATGGAATTCCGTCTACAAGTCCACCGTTAATCCCAAGCTTTTCATAGGCTTCTGCTTCTTTTCTAACTTTTTGGTCATATTCATCTGAAACAGAGTAAACAAAAGCTTCTTGTTCACTAAAGTCACACTCAATATTATTCTCTTTTACTGTATTTCGGATGAAGTTTAAAGCATCAGTTGCAGCATCATAATATAGTCTTGCTCCTTCTTCACCTAAATGACTAATAAACTCATCATAAATAAGCCCGTGCTGTGCTGTAATTTTAGCTGTCGTATGTCCTGTTGTGCCGTTTAAAATGCGGCCAGCCTCAATAATAGCGACCTTAACACCTTCTTTTGCTAAAAGATAACCTGTTGTAATACCTGTTATTCCTCCACCAACTATGGCCACATCGTAATGAGTATCTTCTATTAATTTATTAAAGATTGGTAAGTCCATATCTCTCCAGTACGGTTCTGGAAACTGTGGCATTTGATAGTTCTTTGTCATGGAAATCCTCCTCAGTCAAACAGCATGTACATAATTTTTCCATTTGAAAGAGAAATATGTATAAAATTACAGAATTTAACTAGGAAGGTGGAACTGTTTTTACTAAAATACGTCTAAATCTTAAAGGGGTGAGTCAGATGAAAAAAATTATAGTTCTTTTTAGTATGTTTCTCTTATTAACAGCTTGCGGTCCAGCTGGAAACGCCATTATCGAGTGGGTAGATTTTATTGTCTGGAAAGACACTCATTACTACGGAATATACTCTGGGGAACTTTCCGATGATACCTATGTTGGGGATAAACTAGGGAAGGTGAAATTTAAAGTAGCGGACAATATTACGAATACGAATTATAAAATTAAACACGGAGATGCAGCCTTTCTAGAAAAAGGGACCCAAATTTATAAGGTAAAAGGATTTTCAGATTTAATAGTTGTTAAAGACTCGTCTCATATTAATCAATATCGAGTGTTTGCAGCTAACGAATCAGGCTTTGATTGGCACTTTAAAGATGTTCCTTTAGAGGAGATAACGAAAATATTGATATATAAGTTTGTTCCAGGTGAAAACCATCAGTTTATCAGAGAGCTTAAAAGTCAGGATATGAAGGTTTTTATTGAGTTACTCAAAGATAGTAAAGAGGATGAAAACTATCAGCCAAACACATTCGAAAAGGACCCAACTACTTATACTTTTGTTCTTTATGTTGATGGTCCTATTGCCTATAAATACGATATCCACTTTGATGAAAGAAACTACTATTGGCATCCTTGGAGTACAAATATTCTTTCAGAGGAAATAGAACCTTTCTTGAAAAACTAGCAACAGGAGGCGCCTTACATTATTTATTCCCTACTTCTTCATACTAACTATTAGTGAAGAAAAAGGGGTTGAATATGGTGCCAGAACTTCCGGAAATGGAAACCTACAAAAAATTATTAGGCGAAAGAATAGTTGGTAAGACGATAGCTGAAGTAACCATAAATAGAGAAAAGTCTATAAATGTAGCTCCTGAACAGTTTACAAAGGAGCTAGGAAATGCCCATATTATTGCTATTAATAGAAGAGCTAAACATTTAATTTTTAAGTTGAGTAATGGTAAAAGTCTTCTTTTACACTTAATGTTAGGTGGATGGATGTATTTAGGGGACGAGGAAGATAATCCTGAGAGGACAAAACAAGTGATTTTAACCTTTGGTCCTATTAGCCTCTATTTTATTGGGTTAAGACTAGGTTATCTTCATTTATTAACAGAAACAGAGCTTGAAAAAGAACTTTCTG
The DNA here is from genome assembly GCF_034427655.1 of Robertmurraya mangrovi. Taxonomy (NCBI): domain Bacteria; kingdom Bacillati; phylum Bacillota; class Bacilli; order Caryophanales; family Bacillaceae; genus Robertmurraya; species Robertmurraya mangrovi. The sequence goes on along the minus strand of NZ_JAXOFX010000019.1, from coordinate 11,228 downwards.
ACTTAGGTCCGGAGCCTTTAGATATGCAGTTTAGTTTACCTAAATTTAATGAACTATTAGATTCGAGAAGAGGTATGCTTAAAACGACGTTAGTAAACCAACAGTTTATATCAGGGATTGGTAACTGCTATTCTGATGAAATCTGTTATGAGGCTAAACTTCAACCGGGGAAAAAGATAGATACTCTTACACAAGAAATGAGGCAAGAGCTCTACAATGGAATGCAATCAGCTTTAAGGAGAGCATTGAAATTTGGAGGATACATGGACCAGCCGCTTTATAAGGGAGATAACCTAACGGGTGGGTATAACGAACATTGTTATGTCTATGACAGAGAAGGGGAAACATGTAACAGATGTGGTGGCACTATTGTAAAAGAAGAGTTATCCTCAAGAAAAACGTTTTATTGTCCAAATTGTCAAAGAGAATAAGCAGGAAAAATGGGCTAGCATTTCATTAGCCCATTTATTTTTGCGCTATTCAGAGATTTGATCTTCTTTTGGCAGTGGATCTATTCTAACGGAGTCTTCTGAGTTCAGTGCACCCTTTAAAAAATGAACAAAAGCCCATCCAGTTAAACCTAACCCCACGATAAAACCAACAGTAACCGTCCACATGTAAGCCACGAAAATCCCTCCCTTTTTAACAGGTATATGCTGAGGAAGGGGCAATCTTTCCGAAATCACTTAGTCACCGAGCGAAATTAATATATTTTGCACGTTATAAAATTTTTATTTCTAAAAGGAAAAATCTCCGCTTCTCAAGAATACCTTTAAACATATAAAAGGGAGGCGGTAGAATGAGTTTTAAAACAGCAGATTTATGTGATGATTTTTCAAATGAGCTTCAAGTATTAGGTTCAGAACTTCAATCCTTTGGGAAAAGAACAGCTTTTTTCGGACCAATTTGTACCGTTAAAGTATATGAAGATAATGTTCTAGTCAAGCAAGCACTTGAAACGATCCCTACAGGCAGTGTGTTGGTTGTGGATGGTGGCGGTTCTAGAAACTGTGCTTTAATGGGGGATAATTTAGGAGATATTGCTGAGTCAAGAGGATTAGCCGGCGTTATCATAAACGGATGTGTACGTGATTCTGCCGAGTTAGCATTATTAGATGTAGGAATTCTAGCTCTTGGAACCAATCCTCTTAAGAGTAAAAAGGGTGGAAAGGGCGAGGTTAATCAAGTTCTTTCCTTTTTAGGGATAGAGTGGAGACCAGGCGATTATATATATGCGGATGAGGATGGTGTCGTAGTTTCACCTAGAAAGCTGTGAAATATACTAAAAAAGCTTAGAGATTTGGTCTCTAAGCTTTAACTGTATCACTTTGTCCGTAAACCCATCTCCTCTAGCAACTCAATCATTATATCAGGGCGATTCGTTATAATCCCATCAGCACCTGCGTTTATCAGTTTTTTCATCGTTTCTTTGTCGTCAATGGTCCAGTAATGTACGTCGATTCCTCTTCGATGGGCCCCTTTAACGAGACTGCTCTTAGTCAAATCTATTCCAGCTTCACTAACAGGAATTTGAAAAGTATCTACTTGCGGTGTATATAAATTTCGAGCAAAAATCGTATGGTAAATAACAAACTTTTTAATTTCCTGTCTTCCGCCTGCTATAGCTGTTCCTTCGTTAGAAACCTTTTTGAACGTTTCCACTATGTCTTGATCGAATGCTGTAATCACCACTTGATCTTCCATCTGGTATTTTTGAATGAGATTCCAAAGGTTTTCTGAAATTTCTTCGATTCTCTCACTTGGGTTATCATCTTTAATCTCTATGACCATCTTCATATGAGGGAACTTCTTAAATATCTCCTCAACCGTCGGTATAATGATATCTTTACCACGGTAGCTATTCTCTCCATTTAAATCAACAAAATGGTAACCAGCATCAAAACTCTGAATCTCCTCAAGTGTTAGTTCGGCTACAACTCCTTCACCATTTGTCGTACGATCAACGGTTGCATCATGAATAGCAACTAGATGTCCATCTTCTGTGGTATGGATATCAAACTCCAGCACATCTACGCCTAGTTCAACCGCTTGCTCAAAGGCAACCATCGTATTGGATGGAGCTAGAAGTTCACCACCTTGATGTGCGATGACAAGTGGAGCTTTCATATCTTCAAAAAATGCTTTCATTGGTCGCTTTTCAACGGGTAAAAAATAAATAACAATAAAAATGACTACTAATGCCATTAAGCCCCAACTAAAGACTATAGAGGCTTTTCTCTTTTTAACAGGAACCGGTACTGAGCTACTACTCATTAAATTCCCTCCAAGCTTAATTTAGTATGGTTAAGTAAACATTCGAGTTTTCTATTTATATTCCTCTTTCATGCTAAAAATAGTAAAAATAACCTAGACTTTTTCCTTACTTTTATTCAAATGATAAAATTTGAGGAGGAGTGAAAAATGCTAAAAAAACTATTACCAATCTTGGCATTAATCGTATCAATGTTTGCCTTACCAACCATCTCTTTTGCACAGCAAGTATATACCGTCCAACCAGGGGACAGTATGTGGAAAATTTCAGTAAGATACCAAGTCGGTTTGTCAGAGATTATTGAGGCTAATCCACATATTAAAAACCCTGCGCTAATTTATCCGGGACAAAAAGTCACCATCCCGGATTATGATGCAGTCAAAAATGTCGAGCATCAAGTAATCCAATTAACTAATCAAGAAAGAGCAAAATATGGATTAAAACCTTTAGTTGCTGATTGGCAGTTATCAAGAGTGGCTAGATACAAATCAGTAGACATGAGGGACAAAAATTATTTCTCTCATACAAGTCCTACATATGGATCTCCTTTTGATATGATGAGAAGCTTTGGAATTTCTTACAGAAGTGCCGGTGAAAATATTGCGATGGGACAAAGAACCCCGCAAGAAGTAGTAACAGCATGGATGAATAGCGAAGGACATAGAAAAAACATCTTGAGCGCAGGATACACTCATATCGGTGTAGGGTATGCAACAGGTGGAAAAGGACCTTACTGGACACAAATGTTTATATCTAAATAATAGAAGAAAAGTCCCGTGGATAATAGATCCATGGGATTTTTTTCTAATTAAAAATAATTATAATTTTAGAAGCATTATAATTTACTACTGATGAAATCCCTATTATAATGTCTCTAAGTAGTATTTTTGTACTATGAATATATAACTAATTCTAGGGGGATTTCAGCATGAGTGTGTACGATTTTACAGCCAAAGCAATGAATGGACGAGAAGTTTCTCTAAGCGAGTATGAAGGAAAAGCGATGTTAATTGTCAATACAGCTAGTCAATGTGGATTTACTTTTCAATATCAAGATTTACAAGGACTTTATGAAAAATATAAAGAACAGGGGTTAGTTGTATTAGGGTTTCCATGTAACCAATTTGCGGGGCAAGAGCCTGGTAAAAACGAGGAAGTTCAATCGTTCTGTGAATTACGTTATGGAGTGTCGTTCCCGATGTTCCAAAAGATCAATGTAAGAGATGAAGATGCCCATCCATTATTTAACTACCTAACATTCGAAAAGCCATTTGAAGGTTTCGACACTAACCACCCAGTTGCAAAAATTTTAATCCCTTTATTAAAAGAAAAACACCCTGAATATTTAATTGGAGATTCTATTAAGTGGAACTTTACGAAGTTTCTTATCAACCGTGAGGGAAATGTAGTAAAACGTTTTGAGGCAACAACTGATCCACTTGATATGGAACAAGATATAGAGAGAGTATTGAACTCTTAAAAGAAAAAATGTGCAAAAAAAAGACTAGTGAGTAATCAGCTCACTAGTCGTATCAAATGAGTAAAAAGAAAGCAATCAAAAAGTAATGTTCGCTCATTACTTAATTAGATTATAAGAAATTTGTCGAAAAATGTCACATGGTAGTTCTTTCAAGTTCATATATATAATGTAAAAATGTTGTTAAAACCGCTGATTACTGGAAACGGATGGCGACTAATCCAACATTTTAAGTGTTTTATATCACACGTTTCGTAAAAGGAACGTGTTTTTTGTCGTTTCATGTGAAAAAATTGTCGAATTCCAATTAGCCCTCAATAAAATAAATCTTAAGTAAGGTATAGTTCTGTGTAAAAAACAACTTAAAGATGCCCACTACAGCCCAGTCCTAACACCTTCTAAGCCTCAGGTCTTAATGAAAAATAAAGCTCTGGCTCGTTATGAGAAGTTCAAATTCTAGGTAAGATGAAATCAAGAAAGGAGGCAACGAAAAATGAAAAAATTCGGGTTGCTTTTAATAGGAGGCATTTCAGCATTAGTTTTATTATCAAATCTTGGACCACTAGTGGGGCTAGTAGTGAGCATGGTGATTCTCTACTTCGTCTTCAAACAGTTCTTAAAAACAGATTCACTTGGTCTAAAAATTGGATTAGGAATTCTAGGGTTCATCCTACTGATGGCTACAGCATCTAATGTACCAGCCATCATCGGAGTAGCAGCAGCTTACATTCTATATGTAGTCTATAAAAAATGGAACGAAGAAAAAACAGCAGTAGTAAAAGAAGACAATGACCCATTCCAAAACTTTGAAAAACAATGGTCTCAATTAAAAAATTAATAACTTTGATTCTTTCCGCAAAGGTTGTTGCTTTTAACAGCATTTGAAGCATTGAGTGGATTGTAGCGGAGGGCACTTGACTCCAGCAAGAAATAGAGGAAAGGTCGAGACCCCACAGCCGGAACGGCGAGGAGGCTCGACTTCCTCCTTGCGGAAAGCAAGTGCCCGGAGCGGAAAGGAACGGGAAATATACAAAAAAATAACCATCTTTTAGAGTAACAAACATAATTTTTAAAAAACTAAAAGTTAATTAAAGGAGAGAAAAAAACATGGCAAACTTATTTACTCGTATTAAAGATATGGTGGTAGCAGACATTAACGAAACTTTAGATGTGAAAGAAAAGAAAAATCCAATCGCGATGCTAAATCAATATTTACGTCAGTGTGAGCAAGAAACAGAAAAAGTTCGCAAGTTATTAGAAAGACAATATTCTTTAAAAGAAGAGTTCACACGTGAATTCTACCAAGCAAATGATTTAGCTGAAAAGCGTAAACGTCAAGCAGAAGTTGCTTCAAAAGCTGGAGAAATGGAACTGTATAACTTTGCTATGCAAGAGCAAAGTCAGTACGAGGAACGTGCGGTCCGCCTAAAGGAAGTTTTAAACGAAGCAACAAAACAATTAACAGAACTAGAAAGTAAGTATGAAGAAATGAAGCACAAATTAAAGGATATGCATATTCGTCGAATGGAACTTATGGGAAGAGAAAATGTGTCTCGTGCCAACCATCAAATTAGCAAAGTGCTAGATAATCAGACATATTCAGATAAGTCATATTCAAGATTCCAGGAAATTGAATCCTACTTAGATCGTTTAGAACACCAAGTTAATAGTTCTTACTACCGCAATACCATTGATTCTCGTATTGCCATCTTGGAAAAACAATTGAAAAAAGAGGAAACAAATACTAATCTATAATAGTAAAGAACATTACAGGTGAATATTACCTGTAATGTTTCTCATTCATTTAAGCTCATTCTATTAATCTTTTTCATAGTAATATTTTTGTGTATTGGGATGTACATTGCCCCATTTGTCACAGGAGAGGAGGAATAAATATGAAATCTAGAATTAATAGTGATTTTATTAGTTGGGCTCTATTGTTTGGAATTATATTCTTATTGCTTGAAGTTTCTTTTTTCAATAGGGGTCTAATCTTCTCATTACTTGTGTCCACTGGGATGATGTATATCGGGCGAAAAAGAATGCCTTTAACGTCAGGTAAGGTCCTCTTTTGGGGAGGAGTTCTCACCTTTTTCATAAGTATCGTTAATATGATGACATTGAAGTTCTTTTTGCTAGCTCTTCTCATTCATCTTCTCATTCAGTTTGCGAAATCGAAGAAAAATCCTGATCGAATTCGCCCAATTGTAAAAGAAAAAGTGATTGATCCAAATCCGAAAACACCTGTCATAAGAAAACAGCCGCTTTTTGAAAATGTTTTATTTGGTGAACAAAGGACTCCAGAGCACGTTTACGAATGGAATGATATCAATATCCAAGCGGGAATAGGGGATACAGTCATTGATCTTAGTTATACCGTATTACCTAAAGGGGAAACGGTGATTTTCGTTCGAAATTTTGTTGGAAATGTAAAGGTACTCATTCCGTATGATATTGAAGTAAATGTAAGTCACTCTGTCATGGCAGGAACAGCGAACATACTTGGACATGAAGATGGAAGAGTATTTAACCAAGCCATCCATTTTCAAACAGAAGAATATGAGAAGGCAGAACAAAAGGTAAAAATATTCACCTCGTTTCTAGTTGGAGATTTAGAGGTGAAACGAGTATGAGTATAGTACAGCGTCAAATTATTTGGGGAACCGTTTTATCACTCGTTGTCTTTATCTTAATCACAGCATCCTTTATAACGGTCTTTCATTTAAATAATTGGGAAGAACTATGGAACCGTGAGTTAATGGATATTCCATTTATCTTCTTTGTACCTAGTGTGAGTCTTGCAATAGGAATTATATTTGGATTTGGTTCAGGACTGTATTGGCGTAAACAATTACATTCTATTGATCACCTTTTACATGAAATAGAAGAAGGAAGAACTCTTGATGTAAAAGAAATTAGTGCAACTAATGACATGAAATCTATTGCTAACCGCGCTCTAAAAATATCTAAACAGATTACAGACCAAGCCATGCTCTCACAGAAACTGGCAAACGAAAAGGCAGAAGACCAGGAAAATCGGATCCAGGAAATTATTTCACAAGAACGTAACCGATTAGCTAGGGAGCTTCATGACTCAGTCAGTCAGCAGTTATTTGCTGCATCTATGCTAATGTCGGCAATTAATGAAACCGTAACTCTGAACAGCGAACGGGAGAAAAAACAACTAGGAATGGTAGAATCAATGATTCACCAATCCCAATTGGAAATGAGAGCCCTTCTATTACATCTAAGACCTGCAGCTTTAAAAGGTAAGACTCTACAAGAAGGAATTGAAGAGTTATTAATCGAATTACAGCAGAAAGTAACGATGAAGATTAACTGGAAGGTGGAAGAATTCCCACTTGATAAAGGGGTAGAAGACCATCTTTTTAGAATTTTACAAGAGTCTGTGTCTAACACATTACGTCATTCGAAATCTACACAACTCGAGGTACGATTAATCCAACGTGATGGCTTAATCATTTTAAGAGTCGTAGATGATGGGGTAGGGTTTGATGCTGAGGAGGCTAAAGCTGGTTCATACGGAATGCAAAATATGTATGAACGAGCAGTTGAAATTGGCGGAACGTTCAAAATCGTTAGTGTAAAAAATAAAGGAACTCGTTTAGAAGTTAAAGTTCCTATGATGATGGAAAAGGGTGAAGAGAATGATTAAAGTTCTGTTTGTTGATGACCATGAGATGGTAAGGATCGGGGTTTCCTCCTACCTTTCTGCTCAGCCGGATATTGATGTAGTAGGAGAGGCTGATAACGGTAGAACAGCAATTGATATGGCATTAGAGCTACGACCAGATATTATATTAATGGACTTAGTTATGAAGGAAATGGACGGAATAGAATCAACAAGAAATATAATTGAAAAGTGGCCCGAAGCAAAAATCATCATAGTAACGAGCTTCCTAGACGATGAAAAAGTATATCCTGCCCTAGAAGCAGGTGCAACAAGCTATATGTTAAAAACATCAAAGGCAAGCGAAATTGCTGATGCTGTTCGTGCAACATACCATGGTCAATCGGTTTTGGAACCTGAGGTAACCGGCAAAATGATGATGAAAATGCGCCAAGGAAACCATGTAGAGCCCCATGAAGAACTAACTTCTAGGGAGATGGAAATTTTACTCCTGATGGCACAAGGGAAAACAAATCAAGAAATCGCCGATGAGTTGTTTATTGCTTTAAAAACGGTAAAAACTCACGTAAGTAATATTCTAAGCAAGCTACAAGTACAGGACCGCACCCAAGCAGTTATCTATGCTTTTAAACATTCATTAGTTGAATAAATAAAATTCCCTTTGATTAAGGGATGTTTGTGTTTATTTAGACTCTAAGGCTGGCCCAACAGGTTGTTTAAAAACGACTTCTTGGGTCAGCCATTTATTTTTTATTATGTTTGGAGATACTTTTTAAAGTGGTTAATAAATATATAGGTGATTCTATGAAAACAATTAAAGTAGTAGGTGCAGTTATCACGTATGAAAGAGGGGAAATTCTCTGTGCCCTAAGATCTCCTAAAATGTCCTCACCCAATGTATGGGAGTTTCCAGGGGGGAAGATTGAAAAGGGGGAATCTCCTGAAGAGGCCTTAATAAGAGAAATTCAAGAGGAATTAGGCTGCGCAATTAAAGTGTATGAGCAAATAGAAGACAGTAAGTTTGCTAAAGAAAAATTCATCATCAACTTACTGACATATAAAGCAGAAATAGTTCAAGGTGAACCAAGGGCTAAGGAACATCAAGAACTGAAATGGGTCACAAAGCAGGAATTATCTCGTTTAGACTGGGCCCCAGCCGATTTGCCAACTGTAAAGAAAATAGTCGACAATTGGTAAAAATAACTTGATAAGCCTTTTACAAAGTTATAGAATAAAAATAACTATATGGAAACGGAGGTGGAGAGAGATGAATAACACTGTTTTTTTACACGGATTTTGGGAAGAATTCTTATATATTTTCCGTGATAAATTTGCATTTTTAGTTGTTAACGGGATAAGTCTGCCCTTTTTTAACAACTTAATAGCAAATGAAAACGGTGAAAACATCTCTTAACCACATTTTATAAGGACGGTTAAAAGGGGGCTTTTCGTGCTCTCTTTTTTTATGGAATTTAGTTGGTAATGTGCTATAAAACTAAATTTCTACTGAACCACATTTAAAAAGTGCCATGGGACTGTTATGTTTCCCATGGCTTTTTTGCGTACTAAAACAAGTAATGAATATCGGAGGAATATAAAATGATCGCATGTAGTGTAAATAAAATCGGGAAAATGTATGGAAGCAATTTAATATTTGAAAACTTGTCTTTTGAAATCCAAGAGCAAGATTGTGTAGGATTAGTTGGCCGCAATGGTGGAGGTAAGACGACCTTATTTAGATTATTAGCAGGAGAAGAAACGCCAGATTCCGGACAAATCCATTGGAAAAAAGGTTTAGAAATTGGTTATTTAGCTCAAATCCCTAAGTTTCCTAGTGACCTGAAAACAAAAGAGGTCTTAAGAACAGCCTTTACTCCTCTACTAACTCTTGAAAGTAGAATGAAAGAGCTTGAAATCGAAATGGGATCGGAACTGGACACGGATGTATTATCCAAGCTGATTGAAGAATATGGGAATCTTCAAGATCAATTTACTTTAAAAGGTGGATATGAAATTGAAGCGAACATTGAAAAAATCGTTCATGGATTAAATATAAAACCTCTATTAGAAAAGCTTTTTGAGGAATTAAGTGGAGGAGAGAAGACAAAGGTTGGTCTTGCGCTCATTTTACTGAAAAACCCAGCCTTTCTTCTTTTAGATGAACCTACGAACCATTTAGATTTAATGGCAGTAGAGTGGTTGGGAAGTTTTTTAAAAGATTATTCGGGTACTGTTGTAGTTGTTTCCCATGATCGTCATTTCTTAGATGAGGTCGCTAACAAAATCTTAGATTTAGAAGATGGTGAAATTCACACGTATCATACAAATTTCTCTGGATTCGTGAAGGAAAAAGAAGAAAAGCTCTTAAGAGAATTCCAGGCCTATGAAGAGCAACAGAAAAAAATTAAGAAAATGAAAGAAGCCATAAAGAGACTAAGAGAGTGGGCTAATCGGGCAAATCCGCCAAATGAAGGTCTTCATAAAAGAGCAAGAAATATGGAAAGAGCCCTTGAAAGAATGGAGAAGCTAAATCGCCCGATTCTTAATCGAAAGAAAATGAATTTAGAAATAGACTCTGCTGATCGAAGTGGAAATGATGTCATTATTTTAAAAGAGGTTTCGAAACAATATGGCAATCAAACCTTGTTTGCTAATGTGAATATGGATATTTTTTATAAGCAGCGAGTCGCAATCGTTGGAGAAAACGGTACTGGGAAATCAACTTTAATTAAAATGATGCTAAAACAGGTTGAACCTGATACTGGAACGGTAAAATTAGGAAGTAATGTCAAGGTAGGCTATCTATCACAGCATGTGTTTTCTGACATTGGAAATGAGACGATGATCGAAGCTTTTAGAAATGAAATAAGAGTAACAGAAGGGGAAGCACGCCACATTTTAGCCAGATTCCTTTTTTACGGACATACGGTTTTTAGAAAAGTATCTCAACTAAGTGGTGGAGAAAAAATGCGTCTAAAACTAGCACAGCTCATGCATCAGGACATTAACCTGTTAATTTTAGATGAACCAACCAACCATCTCGATATTGAATCTAGAGAAGTTTTGGAAGAAGCTCTCGAGGAATTCAATGGAACGATACTAGCCGTATCCCATGACCGATACTTCTTAAACAAGTTATTTGAAAGAATCTATTGGATTGATTCTAAAGAGGTACATTCTTTTGAGGGAAACTATAACTGGGCAAAAGAAAAGCTGATTCAACATAAAAATAGCAAAAAGCAAGAAGTAGAAATAATAGTAACAAAAGAAATAAAGGAAGTTCCTATTCAAAAAGACCCTAAACCTAAAAACAACCATCGAATAAAGGAACTCCAAAAACTAATAGATGAAATTGAAGAAAGAATAACCCAATTAGATACACTCCTTAGCGTTGAAAAAGAGTTAGAAATACTACAAAACCTGTTTCAAGAAAAAGAAACTTTAGAATCACGGTGGGAAGAACTTTACACAGATTTAGAATTGTTGGCGGAATAAAAAGGGGCTATCCGATAGGTACCTAAAATAAAGGAGTCCTTATAGAAGATGTATTTCTTATAGGTAGATTAATACACGTATGGAACAACAAAGTTTAGAAAAGAGCCTTTATAAAAAATACTCCTTTAAAGTTCCATCTTTATATTGTGCACTATGTTGATTGGAGTGGAAGGCACGAAGACTCCTGCGGGAGCACGGGGCTGGGGAGACCCACTGGCTTTGCAAAGTTGTAAATCAATTTGAATTTAAGTAAAAATTTTACATCTATATTTTGCTGTGGGAGCAAAAAAGACAATCTACAAATAAGATTGATATTTGTTCCCTTTTTTTGT
>NZ_JAXOFX010000018.1:0-85261 GCF_034427655.1 Robertmurraya mangrovi | reverse complement strand
CCTAAAGGCTCATAGCTTAACTTAGTAAAGAAGCCGAATATAGCTTCTCTTATTAAAGATGCCTAAAAACAACCTATATACCAATGTTGAGTGGGGGCCTTGACAGTTTCGTTCATATCAGGAGGCTTGACTTCCTCCCCGCGGAAAGCAAGTGTCTGGACCGGAAATCAACGGACGAAATTACTAGACAATTCAAATATCTAAGCCTTAAAGACAGGGGCTGTCCTCAAAAATCATTATTATAATGACTTAATGGACAGTCCTTTTTTTGTGAAAAATTATCTAACTATAATTATTAAAATTATAGTTTCAAGTTTCAGTATATTTAAAATAAACTTTTAATTTTTACAATAAAAGTAACATATTACCATAATTGAAACTTCATGGTACTATATACATGGTAAAAAAGTAATAAATATGAAAAAAGGCTAATCCATTGAAAGGTGGTGGCGCAAAGCTACGGGTCTAAGGCAGAATGCTATGATCGCCGGGCTGCCATATGCTAACGGTTCATCGTTAATTGATAAGTAATACATTCTGATTAAAATACGCTTATCATTAGGAGGAGAATATGTTTAAAAATATAAATAAGAGTCTTCAAAAACAAATTTTAGTACCATTTTTAATTCTTATCATAATTGCGGGAGTTGTCATTTCCACCGTTAGTTATATATTTACGGTGAATAATACAGGAAAATTATTAAGTCATGCTGTATCTAGCCAAATGGTAAGTATGAATGACTCATTCGAGGTATTTTTTCAAAATACCATCATGACAGTTGAGCGATTGGGAAAAATGAAAGAGTTAGAGAATTATAATGAGAACCGCCTAAGTCTAGAAGAATCTTTCAGAGAGATGACGGAAACAAATTCAAGTCTTCAATTTGTCTATCTCGGTACGGAAAAAGAGGGGGATATGATTATTCAACCACCTACCGAATTACCAGATGGATTTGACCCGAGACAAAGACCTTGGTATAGCCAGGCTTTTGAAAATAAAGGGGAAGTAATTTGGACAGAGCCATACGTGGATTCTGTTACAGGTGGAATCATTGTAAGTGCTGCTAAGGCAATAGAAATAAATGGGAACAAGATTGGCGTACTATCCTTAGATTTTTCTGTTGATCAATTATCAGCTATGATTAATAAAACAAAAATAGGTAAAACTGGTTATGCTGTATTATTTGATAGTAACGGGAAATTGTTGGCTCATCCTGATAAAGAAATGATTGGCCAAGACCAGACAAAGAAGTCTTTCTATAAGGAATTACAAAAATCAAACCAGGGTATTGTTAACTATAGTCATAATGGTGATAACAAAATCATGGCATTTGTTAAAAACCCAACTACAGGATGGGTGCTAGCTGGTACGGTAAATAAGTCAGAACTAGAATCAGAAGCAGACAATATTCTTCTTCCAATTATCATTAGTTTAGTTTGTGTTATTATTGTTGCCCTACTAGCTTCTATCTTTATTGCTAGACGAATTACTAAACCTATCTCAGAGTTGCAAAAGAGCATGGTTGAAGTCGAAGAGGGAAATTTACTCACAGCAGTTAGGATTGAAAGGGAAGACGAAATTGGTAAACTTTCAAAAAGTTTTGAGCACATGCTTTTAAACATGAGAAGTATGATGGGGGATATATTTACTCTGTCCACACGAGTTTCAGAAGCTGCTGAAACATTAGTTTCCAGTGCAGAAGAGAATACAGCTTCAGCGAATGAAGTAGCGATTACAATGGAGCAAATCTCTGCAGGTGCGGGTAAACAATCCGCCATTATTGATCAGAGCTCAAAAGCAACGGATCAATTATCTGACCAAATTAAGATAATTGAGAATCAGGCAGAGCATATGGCAGATGAGTCAGATCTGATGCTACAGTCTTCTGAAGATGGAATGAAAAAAGTTCATTTTCTTATTCAACAGTTTGATCGTACTAGTAAAATGACTTCTGAAATGGTTACTGCCATTCATAAATTAGACGATCGTTCCAATAATATAAATGAGATTGTAAAGAAAATTACAGAAATAGCTAATCAGACCAATTTGCTTGCCCTTAATGCGGCTATTGAGGCAGCGAGAGCGGGAGAACACGGGAAAGGTTTTGCTGTTGTTGCTGATGAGGTTAGAAAACTTGCCGAACAATCTGAGGGAGCTTTAAAGGAAATCTCTGAAATTATTTCATTCATGCAAGGAGAAACGAAGCAAACGGTACAACTAATGGACCAAAACATTGAGATTGTTGAAGAACAAGGAAAAGCTGTTAAAGAAACAGAAGAAGCCTTTGAAGACATTAGAAAGACGATTTCATCTAGTAAAACCAATATTGAGGGAATAAATGAATCAGTGAAGCAGATTATTTCTCAAAAAAACTTATTACTTCGAAACATGGAAAATATAACGGGCATTAGTCAAGAAACTTCTGCAGGCACAGAAGAAGTTTCGGCATCAATTGAAGAAACAGCAGCATCCATGGAACAGCTAAATAATTTAGCTGAAGAACTTGAGGCATTCTCTAGAAAAATGAGAGAGGAACTTAATAAGTTTACTATTCAGTAATAAAGCTAGCTCCGAGAAATCGGGGCTATTTATTATAATATAACTATAAAAATGTTAAACTAATACATGAATCCAGTATAGAAAGTCATATTTTATAAGAAGAAGGATTATAGCTTTTTGAAAGGAGTAATAACCTTGGAGTCATTCAGTGAATTAGCGAGTAGTATAAAATTTAATCGCAAGGGTACTAGTGTTGTACTGAATGATCTAAATAAGAATTTACTCTTTATTGGTAAAGGAAGAAGTGCTGCTGTATTTAAAATTTTGTCGACAAGTAAAGTAATGAAGGTTTACTATCCAAGATTTAGTGAGTTAGCTTGTGAAGAAGCTGAAATATATAATCGATTGTCCAAAATACCTTATTATCCTAAATTATATGAATCGGGGACTAATTACATTGTCATTGATTACATTCCGGGTGAAACACTTTTTAATTGTCTTGTAAAAGGTGTTACTATAAGGTCTAGTTATATTAAAGAAATTGATCAAGCACTTATGCTGGCAAAGCAAGAAGGTTTAAATCCATCCGATATTCACTTAAGGAATATACTAGTTTCACCAGGTGGAAGGATTAAAATTATTGATGTTGCTCGTTTTAAACAAACTAAGGAGTGCTCCCAGTGGGTTCATTTGAAAATGGCTTTTGAACGATTATATCAGTACTCCTTTTTCCCTAAAAAAATACCCAAGTACTTATTAAACCTTATTGCTTTTTTTTATAAGAAAAGATACAAGCAGTTTTTATTAATACAGAAGTAAAAAAATGCGTAGGCTTTGATAAATAAATTGAGTATATGTAATACTAAGCTTAATAGTAAAAATTGATTTTTGGAGGATAAAAGTGTTTATAGCCATTTTGTTTTTCTTATTTATGTCTTTTTTCTTATCTGGAAGTGAGACAGCCTTAACCGCTGTTAATAAAATGAAAATAAAAACAAGAGCTGAAAACGATGACGTACGTTCGCAAAGACTGTTAGATTTAGTTTCTAAACCTGATGAATTTATTACTGCTATCCTTATAGGAAATAACATAGCGAATATCATGTTACCGACCTTAGTGACCATAATTGCCTTAAGTTATGGAATTAATGTAGGGATTGCCACTGCTGTTTTAACCGTCGTTCTCATTATTTTTGCAGAGGTACTACCGAAATCCATAGCAGCAACATTTTCTGAAAAGATAGCTTATATGGTTTTTCCGGTCATTCGAGCTTTAATGTTTTTATTAAAACCATTTACTTTTTTATTATCAAAATTTACAAGAGCTATTATCAAAATAATTTCCAAGGGGCATGAGGAAGAAACTTCATTCTCTAAAGAAGAGTTAATGACGATGGTTGACATTGCTGCTTCTGAGGGGACATTTCGAAATGAGGAAACTCGGAGAATAAAAGGGGTTATAGATTTTCATGAATTAGATGTTCGTGATGCTTTAAAAACTCCACGTACGGATATTGTAGGTGTCCCAGTTGAATCATCTTATGAAGAAGTTAGGGATATTATCCTCGCAAATAATTATTCGAGATATCCTGTATATAAAGATAATATGGATAATATTGTTGGAGTGTTTCATTCAAAGCAATTGTTATCTTGGTCTTTAGATCTTAGTAAAAATCTTAGTGACTTTATGGATAAGAAGCCACTATTCATATTTGAATTCCATGCGATTGATAAAGTATTTAAATTAATGCTAAAAGAACGTAAGCATATAGCCATTGTTCTTGATGAATATGGTGGGAATCGAGGAATCATCACTCACGAAGACATCATCGAGGCTATGATTGGCCAAGACATTAAAGATGAAACAGATGAAAACGAAGAGATTTTGATTTATGAACTAACAGATTCCCAGATTATCTGTAATGGAAAACTAGCATTGCGTCGCTTGAATGAAGTTTTTAAAGTGAAAATTCCGGAAGAGGAAGATGTGCTATCTGGTTTTTTATTAAAAGAATTCGGTCATTTTCCAAAAGAGGGAGATACTCTAGAATACCATCATTTACACTTTGAAATTAAGAAAATTGAATCTAATAAGATTTTACAGGTGGAAATAAAAAAGAAGGTTGCACCTGTTGATTAAGAAAAGCGGAAGCGCCCCGGTTAGCGACGTATGGACTGGAGCGCCTCGACTGAGATAAAGGAAACACGAAGAGCGTGAGCGATTCGATGTTGACTTATCGTAGGGAGAGGAGCGAAGTACACTAGTCGCTGGGCGCTGGAGCTAGACAGTAGTCTAACTTCAGAGAACCTATATATTTTATCAAGTAAATAAAAGAGGTTGCTAAATTTTTTAGCAACCTCTTACTATTGTTATTAAAAATTAAAATTATCAGGGTCTGGTCCAATACGCTCGTTTTTATTCAGTGAGCTAATTTTTTCCATATCTTCGGATGTTAACTCAAAATCAAAAATATCAGCATTTTCTATAATACGAGTTTCTTTAATTGATTTAGGGATGGTTACTACTTCGTTTTGAAGGTCCCAACGTAAAATGATTTGTGCTGGAGACTTTTGATGCTTTTCAGCAATTTCAACAATGACAGGCTCATCCAATAATACACCCTGTTTAAGTGGTGACCAAGCCTCGAGCTGAATACCTTCTTTCTTACAGAAATCATGTACTTCTTTCTGAGTAAGATGTGGATGGTATTCGATTTGGTTAACCATTGGTTTAATTTCAGCAATACTTAAAAGATCTTCAAGATGATGAACATGGAAATTACTAACTCCGATCGCTTTAACACGTCCATCTTTATAAAGCTTTTCAAGAGCTTTCCAAGTATCTTTATACTTACCAGCAACTGGCCAATGAATTAAATATAAATCAAGATAATCTAAACCTAGTTTTTCTAAGCTAGTTTCGAAAGCTTGAAGGGTGTTTTCATAGCCTTGGTCAGAGTTCCAAACCTTAGTTGTAATGAAAAGTTCTTCACGTGGAACGCCAGAATCTTTAATCGCTTGGCCCACACCTTCTTCGTTTTTGTAAACAGCTGCAGTATCAATACTTTTATAGCCATTTCTAATTGCAGCCTTTACGGATTCAACCACTTCTTCACCTTCTTGGACTTTAAATACACCAAGACCAAACCAAGGCATTTTTACTCCATTATGTAGTGTAGTTGTGTCCTGCAAACTGTTTGGCATACTAACTCCTCCTGAATATTAAACAAAGTCTATTGTCGTCCTCAAATATATCTGGTTAATTGATAAAGTATACAGATATAACTTGCAACAAGAATATTTTCTCATAAAAGTTAGGTAATATTAATTTTTTTGCTTATTATAGAATTTGTCGACCTTGCTGAGACAAGGCATAGTATATTCCGTGCTGTAAATTAGTAAAACAATTAAATTTTGATAGCTCAAAATTGGTAGATGAAATAGCAATTCCTAATTCAGGAGAAATACCTACAAGAATCGTTTTTGTACCAATTAGTGATGCAGCGCTTGCAAGCTTATTCAGAAATTCAACCGTATAACTGCAGATATTTTTACTCAAGCCGGTCAAGTCTAAAACAAGATAATCCACTTGTAGCTTTGGTAGATTGGTTAAAGTCTTTTGAATCACCACTTCTGAACGAATTTCATCATATTTTCCCAGTAAAGGAACAACGACTATTCCATCTAGCACAGGGATAATAGGGGATGAGAGTTCATTGACTAACTCATTTAGCTCTCTCGTTCTTTTTTCAACAGCTTCTTCCAGATGTTGAATTTGTAAAGCTTGCTTACGTCGTGCTAAATCATGAATATTATTCTCTACCGTTTTAATTGAAGGAAAGAACTCTATTTCAGTAAAGTCATGACCGTTCAATTGGTCATTTAGAATCCTATAACCCATGTTGGTTTCAAATAGTCCAGTAAGTAAGCCGGCGAAGTGACCAGGAAGAAAATTTCCGGATTTCTCTTTCTCTTGTTCTCTATTTATTTTGTACTCCCAACTATCTTTTAATCTTAATGTTGCCGTTGTAGTCTCCTTATCAATTTGTGTGATAGTAAAATAACCCCATCCGGCAGATCCATAGATAAGTGTTAGGTTATCAGCAATTTCTGATAGACTTTTATTTAAACTTTTAAAATAGGTTCCAACTACCAAACCTTGTCTAAATCCCGTTGTTTCTAAAACGACATCTGATGCATCCTGACCAGCAACTTCTTCTAACGTGTCAAAAAAAGACTTCATTGCTGTGGAAATCCAGAATAAAACGGCATCATCCTTTTCAAATAAAAATCTCCCATTTTCTATTTGCCACTCAAAATTAATTCCTTCAATACACGTTTTAGAATTTAAAGTATTTTCGTTACTCATATGTAAAATCACCTTTCATAGCTTGATAGTATGTATATATCATCAATCTTAAATAGATAACCTTTACCCTGAATACAATTAAATTAAACCCTTAAATTTTATAAATGATGTTAACAAATTTTTACTCTTTGATTATATTTCAAGAAACACGTAGTTTATGCAGGATTATTTACAGTTAGGTATGCATGAACTTTTATTAAACGAATAGACTAAAAATGTGCACAAAAATATACTTGCATGAACAAGTATATTAAAATAATATAAAGTAGGACAGTTAAGTTTAAGGAGAAAATGATGAGTTTTAACAAGTATCAGTTAGATGAATCTCTAGGATATAAACTTTTCCATGCTTCACGTTTAATGTCAAATAGGCTTAATCAAAATTTTAAAGAAAACGATTTCAATGTGACCTATGAACAGTGGCAGATTTTAAGCCGGCTTTACGAGCAGGATGGCCAAACTCAGAACCACTTAGCACAAATCAACGAGAGAGACCAAGCAAGTGTTTCGAGGCTAATTGATAATTTAATTAAGCGGGGGCTAGTTATGCGCCGCCCTCATCAAACGGACCGAAGAATTAACTTAATTTATTTAACTGAAGAGGGAAAAAGGATTCAATTAGGCTTAGAAAATTTAGCCCTTAAGACAATCGATGAAGCTTCATTTGGTATAAGTAAGCAAGACCTAGAGCGTACACTAGCCATTTTAGATCAAATACGAGAAAACTTGAAATAGTTTTCTTGTGTAAACGTATACTTGTTTAAACAATATCATTATTAAAAAATATTAAATAATTTAACAAATACTGTTGACAAATGATAATGAATATCATTATCATATTAATTATAGAAGGTATGAAATTTTTTTTGGATTTAAATGATAATGATTCTCTTTGGTTACAGAGGTAATTTTTTTTGTTTTCAAATGAGAATGATTATCTATTGCATTCCTTCTGTGAATAAAGAGGCAGGGTTACTAAAAATGAAAAAACGTTACTTGCTAATAGCACTAATTTTATTATCGATTACTTCACTCTTTATCGGAGTTAAAGATATTACTCCTTTTGATTTATTTCAATTAAGTGAAGAACAATTAGAAATTTTATTAATTAGTAGATTTCCAAGGTTAATGAGTATCATCATTGCAGGAATAAGTATGAGTATTTGTGGATTGATTATGCAACAGCTAACGAGAAACAAGTTTGTTTCTCCAACTACAGCAGGTACGATGGATTCTGCCAGATTTGGAATTTTAGTATCCTTAATGCTGTTTGCCTCAGCAAGTCCTATTCAAAAAATGTTGGTTGCATTCGTCTTCGCACTTCTAGGAACCTTCATTTTTATGAAAATACTAGACCGGATTAAATATAGAGATGCTATCTTTATTCCGATAGTAGGACTCATGTTTGGTAATATTGTTGGTTCAGCAACTACTTTTTTTGCTTATAAAAATGACCTCATTCAGAATATGTCTTCTTGGTTACAAGGGAACTTTTCTATGATGATTCAAGGTAGATATGAGCTCTTATACTTAAGTATACCGCTCGTTTTAATCGCCTATTTCTATGCCGACAAATTTACGATTGCCGGAATGGGAGAAGAGTTTTCGAAAAATTTAGGACTTAATCATCAGCAGGTAGTGAATATTGGATTAGTCATTGTTGCCTTAGTTACAACAGTAGTTGTGTTAACGGTAGGAATGATACCGTTCCTAGGCCTAATCATTCCGAATATTGTCACGATGTATCGTGGTGATCACTTGAGAAATAGCCTTTCTCATACTGCTTTGTTAGGAGCTGTATTCGTACTGTTTTGCGATATTTTCGGTCGAGTCATTATCTATCCTTACGAGATTCCAATTGGATTAACCGTAGGAGTAATTGGAAGCGGTATATTTCTTTACTTAATCATGAGGAGAAAGGCATATGAGTAATAAATTAAAAATAATTTCCTTAAGTTTATTAGCTATCCTATTGGTACTGGCATTCCTTTTTATAGATTTAGGTTCTAACTGGGATTACGTGCTACCTAGAAGAGGAAAGAAAATATTTGCAATCGTTTTAACTGGAGCGGTAATTGCTTTTTCTACAGTAATCTTCCAGACAGTTACAAACAACCGAATTTTAACACCAAGTATTATTGGTTTAGATTCTCTTTACTTATTGATACAAACTTTTCTCATTTTCGTTTTGGGTTCAACTAGCTTAACCGTTATGAACAAAAATGTGAACTTTATGATTTCTGTTTTATTAATGGTAATATTCGCCGGTGTACTGTATCGACTTCTCTTTAAGAGGGAAGGAAATAATATTTACTTTCTATTATTAGTAGGAATCATCTTTGGGACTTTTTTTGGAAGTATCTCTACTTTTCTACAAGTATTGATTGATCCCAACGAGTTTCAAATAGTTCAAGACCGAATGTTTGCAAGTTTCAATAATGTAAACACGGATGTATTAATGATTGCAACAGGGACAGTGATTTTAGCAACTATCTATAGCTTTCAATTTTTAAAATATCTAGATGTATTGGCTCTTGGTAAAGAACAAGCGATTAATCTAGGGGTTGACTATGATTACATCGTCAAAAGGCTATTAGTCGTGATTGCCATTCTTGTTTCTGTATCAACCGCATTAGTAGGTCCAATTACATTTTTAGGCTTATTAGTAGCTAATGTTGCTTATCAATTTCTAAAAACATATAAACATTCGTTGCTCATAACAGGTTCCATTTTAATTAGCATTGTAGCCTTAGTAGGAGGGCAACTAATCGTTGAAAGAGTGTTTACCTTCTCAACAACTTTAAGCGTTATTGTTAACTTTGTCGGTGGCTTATACTTCATATTCCTATTGTTAAAGGAGAGTAAATCATGGTAGAAGTGAGAAATATTTCAAAAAAATATGGTAACAAAATGGTTGTTGAAGATGTTTCTTTGAAAATTACTAAGGGTAAAATTACTTCTTTTATCGGTCCGAATGGGGCTGGTAAAAGTACACTCCTTTCAATCGTTAGTCGCCTGATTGCTAGGGAAACGGGTGAAGTATTAATTGATGGCCAAGAGATTGGCAAGTGGAAAAGTAATGACTTAGCTAAAAAAATCTCAATATTAAAACAATCTAATCATATTAATTTGCGTTTAACGGTTAAGGAATTAGTTTCTTTTGGTAGATTTCCATATTCACAAGGAAGACTGACAAAAGAAGATAAAAAGCATATAGAAGAAGCTATTGATTATATGGAATTGACTGAGATGCAAGATAAATTTCTTGATCAATTAAGTGGTGGTCAAAAGCAAAGAGCTTATATCGCAATGGTTATTGCTCAAAACACAGAATATATCCTATTAGATGAACCTCTAAATAATTTGGATATGAAACATTCGGTTCAAATTATGAAGGTACTTAGAAGGCTATGTGATGAGTTGGGGAAAACAGTGGTTATTGTTTTACACGATATCAATTTTGCCTCATCATACTCTGACTATATTGTAGCTTTAAAAGATGGAAAAGTAGTGAAAGAAGGTAGTACAGAGAGTATTATTAACAGCCCAACTTTAAAAGAAGTGTATGGGATGGACATTCAAATTGAAGAGTTTAATTGTAAGAAAGTGTGTATTTTCTATTCTTGATCTTGGTATTTCATTGACGGCCTAAACTAGGAGAGTTTTGATATTTCAATTAGGGCCCTGAAATAGATATCTCTACTGAATAATGCCATCAATATAAATATAAATAAATGATAGAGGTGTATAAAATGAAAAAAATAATGTTATTTTGCATTATTGCTATATTAACTATCATTACTGCAGCATGTGGTTCAGATAGTTCAAGTGAAAAAACTAGCGGTTCAACTGGTAGTGAAACAAAAACGGAAGAGTCAAAGGTAGAAGAAATTACAATTAAGCACCAATTAGGTGAAACCGTTGTTAAGCAAAACCCAGAGAAAGTGGTTGTATTTGATTTTGGAGTTTTAGACACTTTAGATAAGCTTGGTGTAGAAGTTACTGGTGTTCCTCAAATGAATATTCCTACATATTTATCAAAATATGCAGATTCTAAATATGAGAATGTTGGAGGCTTAAAAGAGCCAGATTTTGAAAAAATAAGTGAGTTATCACCTGACTTAATCATCATCTCTGGAAGACAACAAGAGGCATATGAAGAGTTAAGCAAAATTGGACCAACGATCTTTATGGGTCTAGATGCATCGAAATATATGGATTCTTTTACTGAAAACACAAAAACACTAGGTCAAATCTTTGGTAAAGAAGAAGAAGTAGAAACTGAGCTTGCTAGTGTAGAAACACAAATCAACGCTTTAAAAGAGAAAGCCACTGCTAGTGGTAAGAATGGTTTAATTATTTTAGCTAATGAAGGAAACCTAAGTGCATATGGACCAGCTTCTCGTTTTGGTGTCATTCATGATGTATTTGGTGTAGCTGCAGCAGATGAAAAAATTGAAGTATCACAACACGGTCAAACGGTATCTTTTGAGTATATTGTAGAAAAAGATCCAGATTATCTATTTGTAATTGATAGAGGAGCAGCTGTAGGCGGTCAGTCTTCAGGTCAACAAACGATTGAAAATGACTTAGTGAAAAATACAAAAGCATTCAAAAATGACAATATTGTATACTTAAGCCCAGATTTCTGGTACTTATCAGGTGGCGGATTAATTTCTGTAGCTGAAATGGTTAAGGAAATTGAAAAAGGTCTAGAGTAAACGAACTATTATGAAAACTACCTGTTTGAAGATCATGACAGGTAGTTTTATTTATAGAGCTGATTTTTACAGCTCTTTTTTTTCTGTCAAAAAGGTTTATCGATCTTTCATTTCGAATATTACATTAAGTACTTTTTACAGCGTTTGTAAAATTTTAACCTAACTCTAAGGGGGACTAATTATCACTAAACATAAGCTTCTACTATTAGCAGTCAAGGGGATAGGGATGTTACTTTTTTGGTTTTGCAATTTCATGACTCCAAACGCAGGACAGTCTTCTGGAAATGGGAATCCTGCCATAATTATCTTGATAGGGCTAGTATTTTTATTTTGTTATAGTGTGTATTTGTGGATACAAATACTAAATTCATATATGTTTAAACCCAAACACATGAAACTAGGGCTACTAGTAATCCTTTTACATATAATTGGGGGAACACTCTACCAAACGATTAGTTTTCGTAATTATCGAGATTTTCTAGCGGAAGTTTATAAACAAAACTTCGGCTTCACTGATTGGGAATACATTAATCAGATTACGAGTTTTATGTCTATTCATGTGAATAATCAATACTTTAATATTAATACCTTTCTCATGTTTACCACTCTATCCATTTTTATAGCTATTGTGATCCACTTGTTAAAAAATAATAAAAGCCTTGGAGCTTAACATCCGAGGCTTATTAATCGTTAAATCTTAATAAATTTAACACAAACAGGGTCTGGTACTTTTACATCAGACTGTAACATTGTAAGTAATCCAGTTTCCTTGTTTCGAGAGTAAAGGACAAGGTTGCTGGAGTTTTGATTTGTCGCAACTAGGAAGTCTTCGGAAGGGTCTAATACAAAGTCCCTCGGCCAGTTGCCGTAAGTAGAGGTATGCTCAATAAAAGTAAGGGTTCCATTGTCAGCATTCACAGAAAATACAGCAATGCTATCATGTCCACGATTAGCAGCATAAACAAATCGTCCATCAGAAGATAGATGGATTGCACTTCCTTGGTTATTTTCAGTAAAATCGGTTGGAAGTGTAGAAATCGTTTGAATCTCCGTAAAATGTCCATCCTCTGAGTGGTACTTTAACACAACTACCTCAGAGCTAAATTCTGTCATTAAATAAGCAAGTGACTGATTTAAGGGATGGAAAACTAAGTGTCTAGGACCACTTCCAGGTTTTACTGTAAATATACTTTTTTCTACAAGGTTTCCTTCATTAAGGCTATAAGATATAACTTGATCAGTCCCTAAATCAACAGCCACGACATATTTTTCATCAGGTGTAAATGCTGCATAATGGGTATGTGGTTTCTCTTGTCTTTCATCTGGGCCAGAGCCATGGTGATAGACAATGGAGGAAGGAAGATTAATGGTTCCATCTTCACTGACCAAATAGGATTCTACTGTTCCTTTATGGTAATTTGCAGAAAACACATTTCGGTTAGCAATTCCAACACTAACATGGCAAGGTGGTGCCCCTTCTAACACTTGCTGATTTAACTTCTGGAGTTCTCCCGTTGCACTCTTTAGAGAAAACGCTGCGACTCCGCCTGACTCACCTTCTTTAACAACCGAATATAAAGATTGATTGTCTTCACTGATGGTTAAGTAGGTAGGGTTGTCAATTGTAGCTGCTAGTTTTACATTTTTAATTGTTGCTTGCTCTTTATCTAAAGTGAAAGAATAAATCCCATCACTTTCACCTTTGGTATATGTACCGACATAGCCGATATACGAACTTTGAGACATGCTGTAAATCCTCCTAAAAATGATTTCTTTTATCATAACATAAGTAATCTTCAATATTATTTCCTAAAGAATCCCTTTCGTAACAAAAATAGTTATGAACAAACTATGGCCGATATATTTCGTAGATATTAACAAAAGGGGAAGATTTAGTTTATTAGTTGATAAACAAGACAAATAGTTTTAAGTTATAGGAAATAAGACTTTTTTAATTGTACTGAACACGGAGTGAAGTGAATGAAAATATTAGTGATAGAAGATAACGAAAGTGTTTGTTCAATGATTGAGATGTTTTTTGCAAAGGAAGGAATTGAAGGAACCTTTGTTCATGATGGCTTAGAAGGGTTTAATCAGTTTAAATCGGATAACTGGGATGCCTTAATTATAGACTGGATGTTACCTAGTATGGATGGGGTTCAACTTTGTAGGAAAATTAGAATGGAAGGTAGCCATGTTCCGATTATTATGCTGACAGCAAAAGATAGCGAGTCCGACCAAGTGTTAGGTCTTGAAATGGGAGCAGATGATTATGTAACCAAGCCCTTTAGTCCTTTAGCTTTAATGGCCCGAATTAGAGCTGTTACACGTAGATATAATAGTTCAAGTCAGGAAAGTGTTGAGCCTGGTCTAATACAAACTCAGCATTTTAAGATTAGTAAGGAATCTAGAGAAGTAACCCTTAATGGAGAAAGGGTGACGAATCTAACCCCAAAAGAATTTGATTTGCTTTATTATTTCATCCAGCATCCTCGCCAGGTTTTTACAAGGGAACAGCTTTTAGAAAGAGTGTGGGGCTATTCGTTTTATGGAGATGAAAGAACCGTAGATGTTCATATCAAACGTTTAAGAAAAAAAATAGGTACAGCCACTCAGCCGTTTTTACATACGGTTTGGGGAATAGGGTATAAGTTTGATGAAACTAGGGTGGAAGATGAGAATTAAATATTTTTATCAACAGTTTAGCAGTCATATAGGCATCATTGTGGTAGCTTTTTTAATCTTAAGCTTGTTGTTTTCTCACTATGTTGAAAGACTTGTGTATGAAAACAAAACAGAAGAACTGATGACTTACGGTGAGAACATCCTAAAGGATATACAATTTAGCAGACTAAGGACGGAGCAAATTATTTATCAATATGAGAATGTGCTTATCGGTAGAAATATTCACTTTAGTGTATTTGATTTAAATGCTAAAATTCTAAACCCTAGCACTGGTAAGCATGCCCCCGCGATGAAGTTAACCGAAGATGAATGGGAGAAAATTACCCATGGAGAGACCGTTGTAGTTAGACAGGACTTAAAGAGGTTTGAACAAGAAGTGTCTTTGGTGGCTCTCCCTTATATTGTCAATGGAGAGTTTATTGGGGGAATATTACTTACTTCTCCTATAAGTGGATCAAGGGAAATGGTTACGGATTTTAATCAGTTTTTAATATACACCATTCTAATCGCTCTTTCTATATCATTTTTATTAAGTTTAATCTTATCCAGAATACATGTGAATCGTATTAAACGTATTCAGGAGGCTACTTCACTAGTATCAGCTGGGAATTATAATGTAAGTGTTCCCTCTAGTAATTTTGACGAAATAGGAGAATTAGCAGAAGACTTCAATCAAATGGTCAAAAAGTTGAATGCCTCAATGGAGGAAATTGAAAGCTTAGAGAATCGTAGACGACAGTTTATGGCTGATGTTTCCCATGAGATGAGAACGCCTTTAACCACAATTAGTGGCGTTATTGAGGGACTTCGTAGTGATATGATTCCAGAGTCTGAAAAGGAAAGAGGCATTCAATTAGTAAGTAAAGAAACAAAGAGGTTAATACGATTAGTAAACGAAAACCTTGACTATGAAAAGATTAGATCCAATCAAGTAAAATTGTTTAAGGAAGAAATTCAGTTGCTAGAGGCTTTTGAAATCATTCAAGAACAGTTAGAAAGTCAAGCAGCAGATAAGAATAATCAAATTATGATTGATGTTCATGAAGAGATTACGGTTTATGCCGACTATGATAGACTGATACAAATTTTAATTAACATTACGAAAAATAGTATTCAATTTACGCAAGACGGGACCATTTGGTTGAAAGGAAGAGCGGAAAATCGGGAGTGTGTCATTGAAATTGAAGACACGGGCATAGGTATTAATCCGGAAGATATTGAAAACATTTGGAGAAGATTCTATAAAGCAGACTTATCGAGGACCACCATTCCTTATGGAGAGTTTGGTCTAGGGTTGTCGATTGTGAAAAAGTTAATTGATTTACATGATGGGCAAGTAGAGGTTACAAGTAAGATAGATCAAGGCGCCAAGTTTACCATTAGGTTGCCTCTGATGAAGTAACCACTGCTTAATTATAACCAAAAGTGGCGGAGTCTTAATTGAACTCTGCCACTTTTGGTTTATGGTTCTTTTCTTTATCTTGTCAGTAAAACTAAGACAATCAAGAAATTTCATATCTTCCTATTTGTATTTGCTTAAATACTTCTTCACGAATTTCCTTAATGGTTTTAGGGTGGATAAGCTTACAAATACTAATCTTGAAATTAGTTTCATCTGATATTTTACCTTCGTTTTCCCATTTATCGAGAGAAGGTAATCTAAAGTTTTCAATTGGTAAATAACCAAGTTCTAATCGATTCTTATTTGAATGAATCCAAATTTTTATGCCCTTTAATTTAGGAAAAAGGTAACAGGAATAATCTTGTTCTATTACTAAATCCTCTATTTTTGCATTTCTAACCTCAGGTAAGTTACTAGGTAATGAGATAAAATAAATAATTTGATCCAAGGAATAATGTAATTCCTTCACTTTAAATCCTAATCTCTTACTAACCGCTTTTGTATAATTCCTAGTAGCAAAAATGTAAAACTGTGAGCTGAATAGGATCATCGTCAGAAAAAAGAGTAATATGCCTATTAAAAAATATAGATTATTCATGAGGAACATACTCCTTTAATAAAACTACTTTATTTTTACCTGTTTCCTTTGCCTTGTATAGAGCACGGTCAGCTGCATCAATCAAATCGTTTTTAGACTGAATCATTAGACTTTCAGTAGAAGCAATTCCTAAGCTTATGGTGAGTGTACCAGTAGGTTGCTTTTCTTCACCTGGAAAAACAGTTTGTTCAACATTTTTTCTGATAGTCTCACCAATAAGGTAGGCTTCTTCAAGAGTGGTATTGGGTAGTAAGGCAACGAACTCTTCACCGCCAAAGCGGAAAGAGTAATCTCCAGTACGAATTGATTGGTGGAATACTTTTGCTAGTTGCATTAAGACTTCGTTTCCTAGTAAATGCCCATTTTTATCATTATAGACTTTGAAATAGTCTATATCGAAAATAATTAGTGAAAGTGGATTAGTTATTGAGATACTTTGAAAATACTGTTCAAAAATAGACTGAAAAGCTCGTTGATTATGTAGACCCGTTAATCCATCTTTTAAAGCCATTTCTTCAATTTGGTTATAAAGGCTTGTATGATTAATGGCAATAGCTGCTTGGTTCGCTAACGGGATAACATACTCTAATTCTAGTAAAGTAATGGGTTTTTGATTTACAATATTATCAATGAATAAGATACCGATGTTCTTCCCTTGAGTGATCAACGGAATAACGGCAAATTCTTTTGTGTTAAAAATATTTTTAAAGAATACTTGTATCTCATCCTTTTCATTTATTCGATCGACTAGTATCGGTTGATGAGTTAAGAGAGCTTGGCCAAAAATGTTGTTTTTATCAAAGGGAATTTCAATTGTTTTTAATATACTATTTAACTCTGGGTCGGTTAAATTATGCTGAAAATTGTATGTAATTAAATCTTTAAGCTTTAGTTTTTCAGCTGAAATCGCTTCCCAAACGTTGTAACCTGATTCAATATCCATTGGACCAACACCAAGGATTCCGGTTAGTGTATTTGTCTCTTCATTATGGAGAAAAATCATAGCTCTATTAAACCCAAGACCGTGACCAGCTGTAACTGAGGTTAATATGGTCGTTAAGAGCTTGTCTCTTTGTAGCGTTTGTTGCATTCGGACGCTGACTTCACTGAAAACGTGGAAATATTTAGATTGTTTTAAAAGTACCTTATTCCACTGATCATTCTCTTCTTTTTGTTTATTAATGTACTTAACGGCAAATCCAATAACTACACCAAACAACAAATAGAGTGGTAACACTAGTAACTCCTCACCTATTTGAAGGTGTAGGAATGCGTAACTAATACTAGCCGAGCCGATACCTCCCCATATTTGAAAAGCATATGATGAACTAAAAATAAAGATTAATAACATCCAAGTGAGAGGGCTTACATCAATGAATGTTGCATAAACCTCTACTAGGAATAATGAGGAAAAGGTAAATATAATTTTGTTTGTAATTGGATTAAAATGAAAACGAATTAGGTTAATTGATAAAGCTAGAACAATTGATAAGAATAAAAAGAGAACGTACATCTCCAAAATGACACCCCAAATCCATCTTCTATATAATTAATTTTACCAAGTTTTTAATATAGGAAAATAGTCTATTTAAAAATATTATAAAAAATTTTTAAAGGTGAATCGTTTTGTAGCAAAGAGATAGAAAAAATAAATAAAATGTAGGAGGCGATAAAATGTTACAACGAGTGAATCAAACTGTTATGCACAGTTATCCTGGGATGGTAGCACTTGTTACAGTAAATCACCAAAATGAAAAAAATATAATGGCTGCAGGCTGGCATACCTATATTTCGTACGAACCACCTATTTATGGAGTTGCAATAGGTCGTGAACGTTATACTTTTGAATTGTTAAAAGCAGAAGGAGCTTTTGCTATTAATTTTCTATCACTTGAATATGCTGGCTTTATTCAGCAAGCAGGTGTATTTTCAGGGAAAGATGTAGATAAGTTTGATATTGGAAACATGGATTATGTAGAAGGTGTAGAAACGGGTGCACCTATCTTAAAAAATGCCTATGTTGCGTATGAATGTAAAACACTTGATAGAAATACATATGGGGATCACGACTTTTTTGTAGGAGAGATCGTCCAATTTTACCGTGATGAAGAGAAGTTTTTAACGAACGGTCTTCCTAATTTTAAAGAACTGTCCATACCATTGTATATTGGCCGTTCTACTTATTCTGCTGTTACAGTAGATAGTCCCTTTATCGAACACCGCATGAGTGAAAAATAAATTATGTAAACGAGGTGGAGAAACGATGGAAATAGGCAATATTGTATCTAAAATTAATACAAGGGCTCCTAAAATACTTGGGAGTGAAGGATTTACAAAGTTCTCTGTTCTCGTCCCGTTAGTTGAAATTAATCAAGAACCTCATATACTATTTGAAGTTCGCTCCTTAAAGCTAAGGAGACAGCCTGGTGAAATTTGTTTTCCAGGTGGGAGACTAGACAAAAGTGATCGAGACGAACAACATACGGCTGTCAGGGAAACATCAGAGGAGTTAGGAATAAAGGAGCAATCCATCCGTGACATATTACCATTAGATTATATGGTTTCGCCTTTTGGAACAATTATCTATCCATATATTGGTGTGATTGAAAAGGAACATTCCATTATTCCAAATAAAGATGAAGTAGAAGAAATATTTACGATCCCACTCTCCGTTTTAAAAACGATGAAACCGGATGTTCACTTCATTAATTTTAAAATAGAACCAAATCAAGGTTTTCCATACGAATTAATTAGCGGCGGAGAAGACTATAATTGGCAAACTCGACAGATGGAAGAGTATTTTTACTACTATGAAGATAGGGTAATCTGGGGATTAACAGCGAAAATACTCAAACACTTTCTAGAAAGAATAAATAGTTAAACTCATTTCTATAAGTTAGCTTATATTTGCTATATTGTTATATACAACAAGCAGTTTAAACATGAGGTGAAAAAGATGAACGATAAACATAAAAATTTAATCAAATTGGCCCATCAATCAATAGAGGAAGCGAGAAAAAGTGTTGAGGATAATCATTGGAGTATGAACTTTCATATGGCTCCACCGTCCTATTGGATGAATGATCCAAATGGGTTCTGCTATTTTAATGGAGAATACCATTTATTTTATCAGCATCACCCTTTTTCTCCAGAGTGGGGGCCCATGTACTGGGGGCATGCTAAAAGCAAAGACTTAAGTAGTTGGGAACACCTACCGATCGCTTTAGCTCCTAGTGAAAACTATGATAAGGATGGCTGCTTTTCCGGAAGTGCAATCGAAAAAGATGGTAAGCTTTATTTAATGTATACAGGAAATGTATGGACAGGTAATAACCATGATACTGATTTATTACAGGTCCAATGTTTGGCCGTTAGTCAAGATGGTATTCATTTTGAAAAAATTTCCGAGAATCCAGTTATTGAACAGGCACCAGAGGGAGATATCCATCCATTTCACTTTAGAGATCCTAAGGTTTGGAAGCATGAAGAGGTTTATTATTGTGTATTAGGTTCAAGAACAAAAGATCATGTTGGACAAGTTCTTCTCTATCGTTCTTTAGACTTAATTAAATGGGACTTTATCAATGTTGCAGCTAAAGGGGAAGGTAACTTTGGTTATATGTGGGAGTGTCCTGATATCTTTCCACTAGATGATTATGATGTGTTGATGATGTCTCCTCAAGGAATGAAAGAGGAAGAATATTTGTATCACAACTTGCATCAATCCGGATATGTTTTAGGGAAATTGGATTATGAAAAAGGAATACTGGAACACGGAGAATTTCAATTATTAGACTACGGCTTCGATGTCTATGCACCACAAACAGCAATAGATGAAGAAGGGCGTAGGATCATGATAGCCTGGATGGCAATGTGGGAAAGCGAAATGCCTGAGCAAAGTCATAAGTGGGCAGGTGCTATGACCATTCCAAGGGTGCTAACCATTGAAGAAGGTCAAATCGTCAGCCGCCCTGTTCCGGAGCTGAAAACCCTCAGACAACAAGGGGATAGTATAGGAAATAAGTTAATATTGGGAGAACATAGACTTCAAGGCTTTGAAGGGGACTCCTATGAATTAGAACTTGTTATCGATGCAAAAGGAGCAAATGAGTTTGGAATTAAGCTAAGAGTGGATGAGGACCAAACAGAGGAAACAGTATTTACATATAATCGTTCAGAGGGAATGTTTACATTTGACCGAAACAAATCAGGGAAAGGGCCAAAAGGCGTTAGACGAGCTCCGGTAAATTTAGTAGAAAACAAGCTTCACCTCCATTTTTTTGTAGACCGTTCCTCAATAGAAGTTTTTATTAATGATGGGGCTAAAACGATGACAGGGCGAATTTATCCTGAAAAAAAATCGTTAGGAATCATGTTGTTTAGTGATCAAGAAGTGGAAGTTACACATTTAAATAAATGGAATTTGAATAAGAGTATAAAGCCTTACGTTTGTAACGAAGAATAATGAGGCAGTCTAGGTTAAGTTTTAAACCATTTATACTAAAAGTCATTTGTTTGTCAAAAACCTTTGAATAAATAGTGAAATCATGGGATTTGTAGCCAATTTGTCCGACTGATTTTTTATAATATGAGTGAACCTATAGGAGGTGCTTATAGTGAATATAACGACCATTATTGAACTTGATAATAAAGAAGTTGAAAAGATGGCAGATGCAAAAATGGTTTTTGCCCACGAACAAATCAATGAACAGATTGTCCAAACATGTGTAGAGGGTTTCCAGCTAGCAAATGGAGATAAGATTGAAACAGATGATGCCCTTCAAAAAGTATTTGATCAATTAAAAAAAGATGGAATCGTCCCTGAAGAAATTGAAGACTTTTCTTATGAAATGCCTTCTTGTGAAAGAATTAAGAAAGAAGTATATAGTGAAAATGATTTACCACAAAATGTGGTTATCTCTTTTATCTCATAATAATAAGTAATAATTTTATTCTACAAATGACTGACGCTATGTATCTCCATATTTGGAGGTGCGTAGCGTCAGTTTTTTTATTGAGGTATTCTAATTAATTCCGGTTTTAAAGAAACCCTAAATATTTTTTAAAAATAGGGAAATAGTAAAAAAGGCAGTTTATTCTTCCAATTTAGGGAGAATGACCAATTGAAATTTATAAAGTAACATCTTACCTTATTAAATTTAGAAAATTAGGAGGAAGAAGGATGAAACGTTTTAAGGCAAAATGGCTAGCTATAATGTTAGCGATGAGCGTTAGTTTAGTTGGCTGTAATACGGCAACGGATAATGGTAATGAAAATACAGGCGACCAAGGTGATAACGCAGGAGGGGGAGAGCAGGTCACATTAAAGTTTGCTGCTCAAAATGATAATACCCCAGCAACAAAAGCATTAATTGAAGAGTTTAATAAACAAAATGATAAATACGATATTGAGTGGGTTGAAATGACGAATGACTCAGCTCAAATGCATGACCAATTACTAAATTCACTTTCAGCAGGTTCATCAGAATATGATGTCTTATCTCTAGATGTTGTGTGGGCAGGTGAATTTGCTGGTGCTGGATACTTAGAACCGATAGATGTACGCATGAAAGAAGGCGATATGAACAAAGAGGATTTCAATGCTGGTTCAATGGCCTCTGGGAATTATAAAGGTAAGCAATATACATTACCATTTTTCCCTGACTTAGGTTTACTGTACTACAGAAAAGATATTGTTAGTAAAGAAGATGCATCTAAATTAGATAGTGGAAGCTATACTTATGACGATCTATATGGAATGGCTGAAAAGTATACAGGTGAAGGTGGAACAGATGCTGGTTTTGTCTACCAGTCTAAGCAATATGAAGGATTAACAGTAAATGTAACAGAGTTTTCAAAAGGATATTCTGATATCAGTGGTGGACTAGAAACGATGCGCAAGTTCTCAACAGCTGCGTTTTCTCCAAAGAACATATTAAACTTTACAGAAGGTGAAGTTCATACAACCTTTGAACAAGGAAAAGCTGTATTTGCACGTAACTGGCCATATCAATTTGGACGTATTAAAGGCCAAGAAGAGGGAGTAAATGTAACGGTTGATAATGTAGGGATTGCACCACTTCCGAACGGCGGAGCAGTTGGAGGTTGGTTATTAAGTATTAATAAAAGTTCAAAAAATGTAGATGGTGCATGGGAATTTGTAAAATTTGCGGCAGGTCCTGAAGGGCAAAAAATCATGTCTACTCAAGGTGGATATTTACCTGGTTACAACGCTTTATTAGATGATGAGGAAGTAAAATCAGCAAACGACATGCTTACTTATGAAGGATTCCAGAATGCCCTTAAGGCAACAATTGCTCGTCCAGTTTCACCTAACTATTCAAAAGTTTCCGATACAATTCAAGTACAGGCACACAAGTATTTAAGCTCAGGTGAAGGCCTAGATGATGCTAGTAGTGCAATCGAAGAGGCTGTTAAAACCGAATAACCGTTTCATTATAATTTTTTGACTGTATCCCGATTGGTTTGTAGAGGGGTCTGACCCTATTAGTTTGGGTCAGACCTCTTTGTTTAAGCATTGATAATAGCTTAGGAAAGGGTGAAAAGGATGAAAAAGCTGGGGTTTAAGGAATTTTTGTTTATCCTTCCAACGATTTTATTATTAGGGGTCTTCTCTTTATGGCCAGTCATTCAATCATTGTCCTATACCTTCTTTGACTACCAATTAAATAACCAACAAAAAGCCGGACTATATTTAAGCGAACGCTTCAATGTCAGTTTATTTAATGAAACACAGATGTATGTTTCCATGTTTTTAGAAGAGGAACTCACGAACATTACAGATTCAAATGACCAAGCGGGTGTAAATGATGCCATTTCTAAAATAGAGGAAGTAAGTACTCAATTTAAAGAAGAGCAAGGCGTTATTACCATTAGTGCGGAACAGAGAGAACAAATAGAGAACCTTCATCAAGATGTTTCTTCATTAGTCGCCACGCTAAATGAGAAGTATGAGCTTATTTATCAAGAGGATTTACCTGCATTAGTAGATGATTTTCAGAATAGTATCATTCCATCCAACTTTGTTGGCCTAAAAGGTTTTACAAGTGCCTTTTCGGATTCTAGAATTGGAATTGCATTAGGAAACACGTTGATTTTTACGGTGGTGTCTGTATTTTTTGAGTTAATCTTAGGTCTTGGTTTAGCTTTAATTTTAAATAAAGCTATTTTTGGACAAGGGGTTATTCGTACGACATCATTAATTCCTTGGGCAATCCCTACCGCGGTGGCCGCTCTCATGTGGAGTTACTTATATGATGGAAGTAGTGGAATCGTTGCTTTATTTTTCGAAAATATCGGTCTTGTACGAGATTCAAGAGATTTATTATTATCGGGTACAGGTGCGATGTTTTCGACTATTTTAGCTGACGTATGGAAAACCACTCCTTATATGGCCTTGTTATTATTAGCTGGATTACAAAACATCCCTGGCTCCTTATATGAAGCTTCTTCAATAGATGGAGCAACAAAAATACAATCGTTTTTTCTTGTCACTTTACCGTTGTTAAAACCTTCTATTTTAGTTGCATTGCTCTTCCGTACTCTAGATGCTTTCCGAGTATTTGATTTGATTTTCGTTTTGACGGGTGGAGGACCAGGAGGAGCTACCGAAACTTTATCGATTTATACATACAAGGTGATGTTTGGCCAAACCAACTTTGGATACGGTTCAATCATCGTTATGCTTATGTTTGTATGTGTAGCTCTTATTGCCATACTGTTTGTGAAAATACTTGGGGCAAATCTAATGGAGAAAAGCTAGGAGGAGGAAATCAACATGGAGTCATCGAAGAGAAAACTCTTGCTTGTATTTGGTATATTTGTGGTCTTGTATTTATTTATCATGGTTTTTCCTTTCTTCTGGATCTTTATTACATCGTTTAAAACATCAGGTGAAATTTTTGGAGAAGGGGCATTCAGGGTCATCCCTCAAGATCCAACTTTAAGAAATTACATTACCGTACTATTTGAAAAAGGAATATTAAATGGAATTAAAAATAGTTTAATCGTAGCAACTGTAACGACTGTTTATGTTATAGTAGTAGCGACTTTTACTGCTTATGCCATTTCACGTTTTGAGTTTAAAGGAAAGAACATCCTGCTTGGATTAATACTAGCTGTTTCTATGTTTCCACAGATGATTATTACAGGACCAGTTTATAATATGTTCCTTGATTTAAACTTACTGAACAGCTATGCCATTGTCCTACCTTATTCAACCATTACACTACCGATGGCCGTATGGATATTGGTTACTCATTTTAACCAGATTCCGCTTGCATTAGAGGAGTCGGCAAGAATTGACGGAGCAACACCATTCCAAACTCTATATAAAATCGTCTTCCCATTAGCTGCACCAGGTGTTTTTACCACAGCTATTATTACGTTTATTTCAGCTTGGAATGAGTTTTTATTAACGATTACCCTCAATTCAAATCAAAGGTATCATACGGTCCCTGTTGCTATTTCTTTTTTGAGAACACAATTTGAAATTCTTTGGGGAGAGGTGGCAGCAGCTACGGCGATTGTTACCATTCCAACATTAATAATCGTCTTATTTTTCCAAAAGCAGATTGTATCTGGACTTACATCTGGTGGGGTAAAAGAATAATCTATGGAGTTCTGTAATGCCTTTTCAGACAAACGATAAAAAATGTTAGATATTGAAAGCAGTGGAGATTGATTAACAATAGAGGTGGCTTATTAATGACGTGGAGTATTAAGTCCAATAGATTGAATGTTGAAGACCTGTTAACAGAAGAGAGCTTATATTTTACTGGGAACGGTTATTTAGGTGTTAGAGGTAACTTTGAAGAAGGTTATACAGAAGAAGCAAAGACCATACGTGGAACTTACATAAATGCATTCCATGATATTACGGATATTACTTATGGTGAGAAGCTTTATGCATTTCCGGAAACGCAGCAAAAGCTTTTGAATATTATTGATAGTCAAACGATAAAAGTGGCACTTGTTCATGATGGTGAGGAAGAGTGGTTTTCCCTATTCGGGAAGTCAGGTGAAGTAATTTCTTATGAAAGAGCACTTCACTTTGATAAAGGTTATTCGGAGAGACATATACACTGGAAATCACCATCTGGAAAAGAAGTGAAAATTCATTTTAAAAGATTAGTTTCGTTCAATCATTTAGAGTTTTTTATTCAAGAAATAGAAGTAGAACCAGTAAACTTTAATGGGATTGTTAAAATTTTTTCTAATGTAAATGGGGATGTTTCTAATTTTGTTGATAAAAATGATCCTCGTGTTGCCTCAGGACATGCTAAAAGGCTAGAGGTAACAGAAAGTAAGTTAGAGGGAAGTGTTGCCGCCGTTGAAGTGGAGACCTATCGTTCTAAGCTAAGAGCGGCATGTGCTGCTTCTTATCAGCTGTCTGTAGAAGGAGAAATCAACCATAAAGAAGGCACACAGTCCATCGAAACGATCTTTACCTTTGATTTAGCAGAAAAGGTTACTTTTACAAAAACTAGTGTTTTTACGGATACGTTAAGACATGGCGATCATCCCATTCAGACGGCTATTGAACTTCATGCAAAGATTGGAAATCAAACTTTTAGCCATTGGTTGGAAAACCAAGAAAACTATTTAAAAGATTTCTGGAAACATGCTGGTATCGAGATTAAAGGGGATGAATCTCTCCAAGAGGGACTACGCTTTAACCTTTATCATTTATTGCAATCAGCCGGACGTGATCGTTACTCGAACATTTCTGCAAAAGGTCTTTCAGGTGAAGGATATGAAGGACATTATTTCTGGGATACAGAGATATATATGGTCCCAGTGTTCTTAATGACTAAACCGGACTTGGCCAAACAACTTCTATTATATCGCTATTCGATTTTGGATGGAGCTAGAAACCGTGCGAAAGAAATGGGACATAAACAAGGAGCACTTTTTCCATGGAGAACCATTTCCGGATCAGAAAGTTCCGCTTATTTTCCGGCAGGAACGGCTCAATATCACATAAGTGCAGATGTTGCTTATAGCTATATTCAATATTTTTTAGCAACAAATGACCTTGAATTTTTAAGGGATTTTGGAGCGGAAGTATTGATTGAGACTGCAAGACTTTGGATAGATACGGGACATTATCATGATGGGAAATTTAAAATTGATGCCGTGACAGGACCGGATGAGTATACATGTATTGTAAATAATAACTATTATACAAATGTAATGGCTAAGCATAATTTAAAATGGGCGGCTAAATCATTGTCATTATTAAAAGAAAGATATCCGGAGCAATACGGAGGATTAATAAAGCGTTTAAATATCGGAGGAAATGAAGAGTCTTCATGGGAAGAAGCTGCGGAGAAAATGTATCTTCCTTTTGATGAAAGCTTAAATATTAACCCCCAAGATGATACTTTTCTACAGAAAGCAATTTGGGATTTTGAACATACACCGGAGGATCATTATCCATTGTTGTTAAATTACCATCCGCTCACATTGTATCGTTATCAAGTATGTAAACAAGCGGATACAGTCCTTGCTCACTTTTTATTAGAGGACGAGCAAGATATGTCGGTCATTAAAAAATCATTTGATTATTATGAGAAGATTACAACCCACGATTCTTCTTTATCTTCATGTGTATTTAGCATCATGGCTGCAAAAGTAGGATATTATGACAAGGCTTATGATTACTTTATTGAGACTGCACGCCTAGACCTTGATAATACCCATGGAAATACAAAAGATGGTCTCCATATGGCGAACATGGGTGGAACATGGATGGCCATTGTATTTGGATTTGCTGGACTGCGAGTGAAAGAATCTGGGATCTATTTTAATCCGTCTATTCCGAAACAGTGGGATTCTCTCGCATTTTCCCTTCAATTTCAAGGTCGACTGCTTAAAATATCAATTGATAAAAACAACGTAAACGTAACGATTGAAGAAGGAAACAATTTAGAAGTAATGATTTATGAGCAATCTTACGAGGTGAGCGGAGATAAAGCTTTAGAGGTACCATTACGAAGCTGACAAAAAAATAATTCGAAACTAATTAAAGTGGGACGAGGAATTAATATACTCGTTCCACTTTTCTACGTTATTAAAAGCAACTTTTCCCTTAAATGCCCGATGCTAATGAAGGATTAAAGGATATGTAGGTTTATTTTTATCGTCCTTTAAAGAAAAATGAATCTCATGTGCTTGATTCACTGAGGCAAAAAAGACGGATTGAACATCGGTTACTCCTTGATTGAAAAGTTGTTTTTTCAACCATTGCTCATTTAAATTTAATGAAGATAATACATTTTGATATAACACTCCATCTATGATAACGGGAAGTTCTAGGCCATTATTTTTTGAAGTGGAGTGAAGATGCTCTACTCTCGTAACCTCCTTTGAAGGAATTAGTTTGACTGACAGTTTTCCATTTGCTTCAATAATAGCTAATTCCACATCACTAACATTAAATACATTTTCCTCACGTAGCATTTGTAAGACATTATCAAGAGAATATTTTATTTCTTTCATATTATTCACTTGAAATTCACCTTTATAGATCACAATGGTCGGCTCAAAGGTTAGTAATCTGCCAACTTTTCTATGGTTAATTTTCAGTTTTGATACGAAATATTGAAGAAGTCCAATGGCAATTACAGCAATAAAAGTAAAAAGATGATTTACAGCAGGATCCGCAATATCTGCCCCCACAACCGAGCCCAATACAAGAATGGTTAAAAAGTCAAAGACAGGAAGCTCTCCTATTGAACGTTTTCCCATCATTAATGTAACCACTAATAATAAAGGTAAGATGGTATAAATTCTTCCCAGTACTTTTAGTAAATCTATGACATGATCCAATTAAAAACACCCCATATTCTCCTAAATATTAGTAGGTTGACCAATCTACCAAGATTTAAGACGGTATGAGGTGAAATTTCCCTATTTTAACTGACGATAATCCTTCTTACTTAAACCACATGCTGGATATTCAATTTGCGGTGCATAGTAGGAAAGCTTTTTCATGAAATAACAGGATTCCGGGAAATGGTGTTCTAAAAATCGTAAAGTGGATTGGTTAATTAGGGCATTATTTTTATAAAGCTGAATGGTTCTTTGAACGATTAGATTAAATTTTACAACCGAAGCAGCTACTTCATGTGCAAATCTGATTTGAATAGGGAAGCCCTGTTGAGCGAAAAGTAAATAACCTTTCATAGCGGTATTCTTAACAATATGTTGAGAGAATTCACCTCTTAGGACATTGGCTTGCTGAATAATATCAAACTCCACCCCATCAAGCATTCTAGTAATTAGTAATACGTGACCAAGCTGGTCTTGAAGCCATAGATCTAGTAAGGCCGTAAAAGAAAGTGGTTCAAAGTCTGATCCCACTATGTAATGCTGTAAGATTCTTAAATACTCCCTATTTTCGCTCAATGTTCCATTAAGATAGGACGGTGTCAAATTTAGGTTTACTTGGTTATTAAGTCGGAGATTCAACATATGTCCTTCAAAAAGATAATATTGAGAAGAAACCTCATATGCCCTTTTGGCAAAATTAATCATTTCTTGTGAATTCAGGGCCATTCCAGGTCTTAAATTAGCTAACTCCCTTTGAACCTGCTGAAACCAGTAAATAAATTGCTGTGCTTGATTGACCCATACCGTTTCGGCAGGGGATAGGTAATCTCTAATAAAGTAAGCATGGTCCTCTAATATCTCTAACCAAAATTGATGCTCTTCGAGGGGATTGATTGGTACATAAGCCATTTAATTTTCCTCCCTATTGCGGATTA
Organism: Robertmurraya mangrovi; assembly: GCF_034427655.1. NCBI lineage: Bacteria > Bacillati > Bacillota > Bacilli > Caryophanales > Bacillaceae > Robertmurraya > Robertmurraya mangrovi. The sequence continues at coordinate 56,195 of NZ_JAXOFX010000018.1, read as the reverse complement.
CATACTTTTATTAATCCTTATTAGAAAAATTTTGTTTCATTCCATCTATCTTTAAAAGTTATGTAAGCTTTTGAAGTTCGATAGTTTAATCGGTTTGACAACCAAGTAAGTCTCAGGTCTTAGAAAAAGATAAAGCTACAGGATGTTTTTGGAAATCCTTTTGTCGGATAAGATAATGATTAGATGAAGGTGACCAAATGAAAGGAGAATATCGGGATATAAGTAGTAATTAAAGTTTATGTAATTATAGACATAATACCCATATTATGTATATAATTCTAAACTGAGTGTGTTTTTTGAGGACGGTATAGTTTAAAAGTAATAGGTAATTTTGTTTATATAATATTGGGAGGAACAGAGATGAATTTAATTAAATTTATTGTTAATAGAAAAATATTGATTGGTTTAATGACCGTGCTAGTTCTATTAGTGGGGAGTTATTCTGTATTAAAACTAGATAAGGAATTACTACCATCACTAGAATTTGACGGAGCTTATGTCGTTATTGATGCAGGAGATATGGCAGCAATTGAAGTAGAAAGAACAATTACCACCCCTTTAGAGAAACAAATAAAAGGAATAGATGGGGTTGAAGAGGTAACTTCAACAACCAATGTTGGCAGAATTAACTTAGATGTTACCTTTGAGAGCGGCAGAGGAGAAGAGCTATATAAGGAATTAGAGTCAGTGGTAACATCCTCAACATCTGACATGTCAGGGGTTAAAGACGTTTTCTCAGGACAATATGGAACTAGTCAAAGCTATGACTTCTTTATGGATGTGTCCGGGAGCAACATGGAAGAAATCACTTCATTTGCCAAAAACGTTTTAGAACCAAGATTAGAAGATTTAAAGGAAGTTAGAGATGTAAATTTATCAGGAATACAAGAACATGAAATCACGATTGAAATTAAACGAAACAAAATTAATGATAACTCTCTAGATGTTTCACAAGTTCTAAGTATTATCCAACAATCAAATACGGAAGCAACCCTTGGAGAGCTAAGTGCTGAAAAAGATTCTTCCTCTTTAAGATGGAACACAAAGTTAGAAAATGTTGAAGACATTAAAAAAATAAAAATTCCTACACAAACGGGATATATTGAATTAAAAGAAATTGCAGACGTATCGATGAAACCTTTAGAAGCGTCATCTAATGTGTGGAAAAATGGATCAAAGGAATTTATCTTTGTTGAAGTTGGCAGAGTTTCTGATGCTACTCAAATTGAGATGGCCGAAGCAGTACGTGCTGAAATTAAAAAGATTAGAGACGAAAAGCTAATTCAAGGATTTGAATTAAATGAAATGGTGGCACAAGCTGATTATGTGAAAGAGTCCATTGACGGTGTTACTTCGAATATCGTTATTGGTGGGGTAATTGCAGTTGTTATTCTACTGTTATTCTTAAGAAACATAAGAGCAACCATAATTGTTGGGCTTTCTATTCCTACATCAGTATTGTTAACTTTTGCTTCCATGTGGGTATTCGATTATAGCTTTAATATTCTTACATTAATTGGTTTAGGTTTGGGAATTGGGATGATGGTAGACTCATCTATCGTAATCTTAGAATCTATATATAGAAAGAAAGAGCAAGGGATTAAAAGTTTTGAAGCCGTTATTGAGGGAACGAAAGAAGTAGCTTCAGCCGTTATTTCGTCTATGTTAACAACGATTGTAGTATTTTTACCAATCGGTTTACTAGGTGGGGAAATGGGTCAATTTATGATAATGTTATCCGCAGTTGTAGCTATTACTTTAGTTAGTTCTGTAGTTGTTTCATTTACACTCATTCCTTCGTTATCAGAGAAATTTTTAAAACTAGGAAAAACAGCCAAAGGAAATCAAAAAGAAGGCGCTCTTCTAAAAGGATACAGTAATTTAGTAGCTTGGGTTGTAAAGAAGAAACGATATAGCTTTGCTGTTATAGGGATTTTCTTCTTAATGTTTGCTGGTTCTCTTTTATTGGTGACGAAAATTCCAATGACCATTATGCCAGATATGTTAAATCGTTATGCGGAGTATATGGTTCAAATTGATACAGGTTTGTCAAACAATGAAAAAGAGGAATTAGTAGAGGAAATGAATAAGACGTTGTTGTCCATTAAAGACGTAGAATCGAACTATGTAATGGATAATGGAAACATGCTTTATACAGTTATTAATATGACAAAGGAAGAAGATATTACAAGAGAACAAAAAGAGGTAAATGAAGATATTCTTAGCTCATTAAGAGAACTTGAAAAATCTCACCCTGTAACTGGAGTTAGTGCGGCAATGTCCGGTGGTGGAGGCTATCCGGTTCAAGTAATCATTAAAGGCGAAAATTTTGAGGAATTAAAAGCTCTTGCTAATGATTTTTCTAATGATTTGAAGGATATTAAAGGAATTGTAGGAGTAAAAAGTTCAATTGAACGTACTTCTATAGAACAAGTAATTGAATTAAAACCAAAGGCAATAGAAGATGCTGGTCTTACTCAAATGCAGATTAAACAATTTATTGAGCAAGCTATGTTGAAAATGCCTGTTGGTGAATTAGCGGTTAACGAGGAAAATGTTCCAGTCATCCTTAAATGGGAAGAAGAAACGGATAATAAAACAAAGCTACTCGACCTAAAAGTTCCTACTGCAAATGGAGAGAAAAAATTATCTACTTTTATTGAATTAAAAGCTGTGGATACACCAAATGAGATTACTCATCAAGATGGAGAAAGATATATCTCTGTTTCTGCAGATATTAAAGGTAGAGATTTAGGGGCTATTAACCGTGATGTTCAAAAAGCGATTGATGATTTTAATGCGCCAAAAGGATATTCTGTTTCTGTTGCTGGTGACCTTCAGCAACAACAAGAATTAATGAACGAAATGATTTTAATACTAGGTATTGCAATGTTCTTAGTTTACATGGTTATGGCTGTTCAGTTTAACCACTTAATACACCCAGTTGTTGTTATGTCAGTTATACCAATGACGATTGTTGGAGTTATCCTTGGATTATTTTTAACTCAACGTGAATTAAGTGTTATGTCCGGTATGGGGATTATTATGTTAATTGGGATTGTACTAAATAATGCTATCCTTCTTATTGATCGAACGAATCAACTTAGAAATGAAGGGTATAATGTTCAAGATGCGTTAGTGGAGGCGGGGAAAAACCGAATTCGTCCAATCTTTATGACAACTTTAACAACGGTTGGTGGGATGTTACCGTTAGCGTTAGCATCGGGAACCTCAGGAAATTATCAAGCTCCTATGGCAACGGTTATTATTTCAGGGTTAATGTTTGCTACTTTAATTACACTATTGTTAATTCCAGCTGTTTATCGAATTTTTGGATCAATCGGTAGCGGTTTTGGTAAGAAAAGAAAGGGCAGTAAATTAGAATCTGCTGATGTAACAGAGGTAGCATAAAATTGGTTAAGTTTTAATTTAAAGAGGCTCTACTCAAGTGAAGTAGAGCCTCTTTTGTGTATTTTTACTACTGGATCATATTACTTTGAGGATTCATTCCTTGAGTTCCGTTCGCAGGTGCATATGCATTAATCATTTGCTGCATATCCTGTTCCTTTAGTTGTGGAACTTGATAATATTTATGTTTGTTTTGATATAAGAAGATTTCGTACGCCATCTCTAAATAGTTAGGAATACTATCTTGTAATACACGTCTAACAATTGGATTTGTTGCTTCACCGGCAGTCATCGTCATTGATGAAGCCGTCGTTTTCATACAGCTAAGCATAAGTGAAGAGATACATTTGTCTCCGATTTCAGATGCTTGTTGGTTCGGTTTAGTAGGTTGAGAAGGTTTTAAACCATAAATAACATCATTAGACTGGTTCATCATATAGCTAGTCGTAGGATGAGAAGGGTCCTGACCAGTTTTAAAACATTCAACCAAGACATTATATTGATCTGTAATGAATTGACGCTGACGGTTTAAAATATCCATTAATTCTGGGTCTTTAATTTGTTGTTCAAACATTAAATAAGAGTTAAGGGCACCAAGTGTTCCAGAAAGTACTTCATGAACATCAAGTACCTCGTGTGCACCGTGATTTACAGGAGAAGCGATTGAACCTGATCCCATCATGTTGTTCGTACCAGCCGTTTGCATGTTTGTTTGTTGTTGCATGCGTCTCTACCCCCACCGATGTATTTTGTACAGTAAAAACCATACGTCTCTATTATGTAGAATGTGCTTTAGCATCATACAGATTAGATGTTAGTAAATTTTAGCTGAAATATACCAGCATAAAATAAAGACAACACTTCATATGCTTCCTTTGTATGTCTAGATACATATTCGTTACCTGCAACCCAAAAGCGCCAAGGATAATCCCTCGCTTCCCCGCTGTTTTCAATACCAATTCGCTTTCCTACAGAAATTCCTTCAGGAGTAAACCCCTCACATATGGTTAGTGGAGATTTCAGAAAGGTTTTACCGTAGTCCTCCATTGTAATACCTAATGCTTTTGTTAATTTACCGGGTCCATTAGTTAGGTTTTTCCCCGCTAGCATCTTACGCCGTTTCTTCATTAATTCAATTCCACTATGAGGTTCTAATGCTCTTATTAACACGGCCTCAGGTCTATCGATATCCCCACTAACTACGTTCACTAAGCAATGAGTATGCATGACATATGTATAAACAGATCCAGCTTCAGCAAACATGATTTCCGTTCTTTTCGTTCGACGATTCAAGTAGCTATGTGCGGCTTGATCCTCTGGCCCTATGTATGCTTCCGTTTCCACAATATACCCTGAAGCTGTGCCTTCCTCTGTTTGTTTTACTAACAGACATCCAAGGAGAGATTTAGCTAGCTCAAGAGTCGGTTGCCTGTAAAATTCTATATCTTTAACAGTAAAATCAACAATAATGCCATTATCTAATGTAATCGGAATAATGTTACTCAAAATTAGCTGATACCTCCTTTAACTTTATTTAATTCAGTAATGATATAAATACTCATATCGCTCACATTAAAGTAACGGTAATACAAGAATTAATTTAAAAAAGTAATTAATAATATATAGATGAGTTGATTGGAGCGGAGGACACTTGACTCCTGCAGGATTAGAGGGAATGGGAGACCCCACAGGCGGTAAGCCGAGGAGGCTCCCATCCCTCCCTGCGGAAAGCAAGTGTCTGGAGCGGAAATCAACGGGCAGAGTTTATAAGTCCATCTTGATAGAGAAAATATTATACAAGGAGCCTTAAAGTTTTATTTTCAACATTCCAAAATACATTATGTAACCATTTTCAAGTATAATAGCAAAAGCGACGATTTTAGGATGTGAGATATGAATGAATAAAAACATAGGATTCATTGGCTGTGGGAAGATGGCTAAGGCCATGATAGAGGGGATTATTGGTTCAGGGAATATTAACGCTGACCAAATTAAAGTAAGTACAAAAACTGAAAACAGTTTACAAACAATAGAAGAACTTTTCCCAATACATACTGCACTTGAAAATAAGGAAGTGGCTAGTTGGGCTGATTATTTAGTGTTAGCTATTAAACCGGACCAACACCAAGAGGTAATCAAGGAAATTAAAGATTCATTATCTTATACCACTGTGATTATTACTATTGCAGCGGGCATTACACTTGAAGCACTTGAGAATTTATTTGGCAGAAAAATTAAAGCGGTTAGAACGATGCCTAATACTCCTTCTTTGGTAAGAGAAGGAATGAGTGCTGTTACATATAATCCTTATGTATCAACTGAAGAAAGGGAAGATTTGATTACCATTTTTAACTGTTTCGGTAAAGTGGAAGAAGTGGAAGAGGGGTTAATGGACAGTATTCCCGCCATTAGCGGGTCATCTCCAGCATATGTATATATGTTCATTGAAGCACTTGCCGATGGCGGTGTTAAGCAAGGTATTGCTCGGGATCAGGCATATAAACTAGCTGCTCAAGCCGTACTTGGTGCAGCAAAGATGGTCTTAGAAACAGGAATACATCCAGGTGAGTTAAAGGACCAAGTCTGTACTCCAGGTGGGGCAACCATTGAAGCTGTTGCTACCCTAGAAGAAAAGGGCTTACGTTCAGCGGTGTTAAGTGCAATGGAAAGCTGTACGAACAAGGTCCAGTCACTTAGTCAAAAATAGCTTTTAAATCATTTCTTTTAGTGAAAAAACAGATGTTAACCAGCATCTGTTTTTTTTATAGAAATCATATCAAATCTTTATAGTTGGAATAGAAATAATAAAATGTGTTCCTTTCCCAACTTTACTTTTAATTTCAACTTTCCCATTCATTCCTTCAATAATTCGAAAGACAACCATCATACCAAGACCCGTTCCTTTTCCTTCTTTTGTTGAGAAATATGGTTCACCTAAACGAGCTACTTCCTCTTCTGTCATACCGATGCCACTATCAACGATATGAATGTAACAGAAGTTAGTTGTTATATCTAAACGAATAGATAAAATTCCACCTTGAGGCATTGCTTCCACACCGTTTTTTAAAATATTAATTAAGCATTGTTGGACTTTTGAAGCGTCTCCCTTTACGGGCGCATCTTCTTTTCCATCTAATAGGACTCTGACAGAATAATGATTGGCATAAGGAATGATTAGTTCCACAGCTTTATTAATAACATCTTTTATATAAATAGTATTTATATCAGAAGGGTGGGGTTTGGCAAAAGTAAGATAGTCACTAATAATCACTTCAGCTCGGTTTAGCTCTTCTAAAGCGGTATCTAAGTAATAGCTTCTTTTGATAGGTTCAATATTGTGATCCTTTAATAACTGTAAAAATCCTCGAGTAACAGTAAGAGGATTCCGAACCTCGTGGCTAATACTTGCAGCAAGCTGAGAGATTACCTCCATTTTTTCGGACTTTAAAACAGCCATGTGGAGCAAATGATTTTTTATAATTAATTCACTCGAAAAGGCAATCATAACTGCTCCGATCGTTTGTGTAATTGCAAACATGAAGATAAAATATGGGTCAAAGTCAAATCCCATAAAGAATATTGGAAATACGAAAGAAGCCGCAGAAAAGAGAATAGTTAAAAGCATAACGGTCAGTAATTTATCCTTTGTTCTCCATCTTTTATACATAGAGGATAGTAAACTAGTCGTTATGGTTACCAGGGCAAAAACATAGAGGGTATTATAAACTCCTGCACCTCCAATAGGCATCCTGATAGCTAGTAAAAATAGAAATAGAAAAATACTTACTCTTGGTCCGCCATATAAACCACCTAGTAAAATGGGTATTAAACGAAAATCATATATGAACTGTCCTTGAATTTGAATAGTAAAGACCATCGCCAATATCATTTGAAATATAGCTATAAAGAATAGTAGTTTTAATTTATTTTTATCATAAAAAGACCGATATCGATCGGTAACAGCTACTTGGAAAATTAGCATGGTGGATAACAATATTAAAAGATTCAATAACAAGTCCTTCATATAATCCATATAAGATCTCCAATATGTAAAAATTAGTTACTTTTACCCAATTTTACCTAAAGGTTTGATTCCACAACAAGCCACTTCGTCAGACAAATTCCGACTAATTATTACAATGGTATTACAAGTGATCAGCAGCAGTAATGCAATTGACATACTAACGAATGTTAGGTAATCTTTAATGGATTACCAATTAAAGGATGGAAATATTATGTTAAAAGAGATAGAAATGTTATTTAATGAAGATATTTTAAGAGGTTTTTGTGATCGATATGAGGTTAGTATTCAAGATATTAACATGCTTGGGGGTTTTGATAGCTTCGTATATGAGTATGAAAGAGATGGTCAAGATTTTATTTTAAAAATCACTCACAGCTTGCGTAGAACATCAAACTATATTTATGGTGAAGTGGAATGGCTGAACTATATGGGGGATAACGGAGTTCGGGTATCAAGGGCTATTCCTTCCAAGCAAGGTAATTTAATTGAAATGATTGGAGATGAAGTGTCTTACTTTATGGCCATTTGTTATGAAAAAGCTGTTGGTGAATTACCTAATGAAAGTCACTGGAATAAAGACCTATTTGAAGAATGGGGAAGAATTACTGGACAACTTCATAGGCTCACGAAAAACTATCAATTAAACGATGCAACTTATAAAAGAAATGAGTGGCATGAAGAAGAACATCTTCAAATTGAAAAATATATACCAATGGAACAAGATATCGTGTTAGAAAAATCTAAGGCATTAATTAATAGAATAAAAGAATTACCAAAGACTGTAGTTTCATATGGAGTGATTCATGGAGATATTCATCATTTGAACTTTTATGTGGATTCAAATAATCATATAAATCTTTTTGATTTTGATGATATTGCCTACAATTATTTCATTAATGATATTGCTGTTATTTTATTCTATGCTTATTGGAGACCATTAAAGGAACATGAGGATGATCAAGAATTTGTAGATTCGTTCTTAAAAAGTTTCTTAACGGGTTATTTATCTGAAAATGAGCTGGATCTTGACTGGTTAAAACAATTGCCTGACTTTTTAAGATTAAGGCATTTAACTCAGTATATCGTGCTTCTACAATCCGTTGACCTTGATCAGTTGGAAGAAGGAGAGAAAGATTTCCTAAACCACCTTAAAGTTGTTATTGAAAAAGATTACCCTATTGTTGATTTCCCGTTCGAGCAATTTGTGGACAATTATAATATAAAATAATTCTTCTTAAAACCCAACTTTAATGGAAACATTATAGTTGGGTTTTTTTTGAAAAAATACGAAAATTAGTGAAATTATTGGTTGTTTTAATTGTTAAAAACAATGAAATTTACGTAGTTTTGTCCTAAACAAGAATGCAAGAATTTCCGGTCTTTTTTCACATACACTTGCTTGTTTTAAGCGTTTAATAAGATTAAAATTAATTATTACGATATTAAGTAAGAAACCTTGTTAAGTTAACAAATGAACTATTTTTGGATTAATGGTATATAGCTTTTTCGGACTATAAATTGTAAATGTCTGTATGATGAGGTGTATATGGTGAACTTAGATAAATATAAATCCATTTTGTTTGAGAAAATTAAAAATCAGCTAACGGAATGGTTTGAAATGAATCCATCTAATGAGGTGGATCAAGAGGAAGTTAATCGATTTTTACATTCTTTGAAGGGGACTTCAGGAACCCTTCAATTAGGTGGATTAGAGCAAATTGCTTCTCAGTTGATGCTAGTAGCTGAAAATCGAGAAGTTAGCTGGAAGGTAGAAGAGCTAAGAGATTTTCTATATGAATTAATTGGGTTAAGTTACGAATATGAGCATTTTCATGAGATAGAAGAGAAGCCTACGATTAACAGAGATGAATCTTTACCTCTTATCCAGGTAATAGATGATGATGTCTCCATGTTAATTTTACTTAAAGATGCTTTGGAAGAACAAGGTTGGATGGTTATTACAAATACAGAGCCAACGAAGGCCACCAAGAATTATTTTGATATGCATCCAGACTGTTTAATTGTTGATATTAATTTACCTACAAAGAGTGGATTTGAACTATTACAAGAACTGCAATCACATAATAGTAAGAAATTTATTCCTACTATAGTGATAAGTATAGAGAACAATCGTAACTCAAGAATAAAGGCCTATCAATTAGGAGCAGATGATTTTATTAAAAAACCGATTGATATAGAGGAATTTATTGTACGAGTGAACCGTCATCTTCGAAGGAAACAATTATTTGATCAATCTGTGTTAATTGATGAGCTAACGCAAGTTTACAATCGAAAGTTCCTTGAAGATTCGTTCAACCGGAGCACGAATGAATTAAAGAGATTAAATACTTATTTTACAATTGCTGTTTTAGACTTAGATTTTTTCAAAAAGGTGAATGATACTTACGGTCATATTGCGGGAGATCGAGTATTAGCATCCTTTGCCCAATTTTTAAATGATAGTACTCGAAGTTCCGATACGGTTTTTAGATATGGTGGGGAAGAATTTATCATCCTTTTTCCTAGGACAAGAGATTATGAGGCAAAGGAGGTACTCACTCGACTCATTGAAAAATTCTCGAAAATTGAATTTAAGGAAAATGGTCAATCGTTCTTTGTTACATTTTCTGCTGGTGTTTTTATGGTGCTTGATGGGAACATCGATTTAAAATCCGCTATTAAAACAGCTGATCAGGCTCTATATATGGCAAAAGAGAATGGTCGGGCAAGGGTTGAGAGTGCAAACTCTTTACAGCATGGAATGAAGAAGAAGGTGTTGAATGTCTCTGTTATAGATGATGATGCCATTATTCGAACTATGTTAATGAAAATATTAAAATCAATGGAATTTGATCATATAGAACTTGATATTGAAGTGTTTGAGGATGGATTAAAATATTTTGAGTCAAAAAGGAACGATAAAAAAGGCCAGCACTTCCTCATTCTTGATGGAGTGATGCCTGTAATGGATGGTATCGAAGTATTACAAAAAGTGAAACAGTCTAAAAATGCGAATCAGTATCATATTTTGATGTTAACTGGCCGAAAAAGTGATCAAGATATTGCAAGTGCCTTAAAATTAGGTGCAGATGATTATGTAACAAAACCGTTTAGCATAACAGAACTTCAAGCTAGAATTAACTTGCTGATTAATAGGATGAAATAAATATGCTCTCAACAGAAATCTTCATACTACTATGTGCAACCATATTTATTTTTGCAGCTTTGCTATCATTACTATTCTATTTAATCATTAGAAAATCCATTGAAATTAAGAACCGAAAAGAGATTGAACATCATAAAGAAGTATTTAGTCCGATTATTTTCAACTATATAATGGAAGGAAACATCTCCCGTTCGTTGAATTCAAAATCTCCCCTTAAGCTTAAAGCAGTCGAGGAGTTATTGAAGAAATTCTTTGAGATTTTAGAGGGAGAACATGAAATAAAAAATTTGGCTACCGTTGCTGAGCTCCACTTAAAGGATTATTACTCCGATAGTTTAAAAAGTAGGCGCTGGAGTGAACGGATGAATGCTTTATATCATATTGAAGATTTTAAAATGCTTAGTCTTGAAGAAGAGGTAGTGAATCTCATTAAAAGAAAGACGACTACTAAGGATGAAATAGTCATTGCACTTAGAACCCTTGCTGCCTTCCAGTACAAAGGTTTATATAACCTGTTAGAAGGTGGCCAGATAAGTCTCTCCGATTATGAATATCGTAACATCCTTATTCGTCTAAACCAGCTTGAGCTAGAGCAATTCTTACTTAGCTTTCACAAAGTCCATGAAACATTACAATGTGCCATTCTTGAAGTTATTAGTATAAGAAAGGAATTGCATTATTTGGGTTTTATCGAATCGATTTGTAAGAATTATAGGGGAGAGGTGCGTTTAAGAGCACTTAAGGCTTTAGCTTCCATTGGTTATGTAAAGGACTATCAAATTTATATTCCTTTTAGTCAATCGGAGAAATGGCAAGAAAGAGTGGTCGTAGCCAAGTTATTTGGTACCCTAAAGGAGTCCTCACTCATTCCTATACTAATTGAGTTGTTACATGATTCAAGCTGGTGGGTCCGTTCTCAAGCGGGTCAATCATTACTGTTATTTCCAAATGGAAAAAAACTACTACAAAATGTCCTACAGACATCAAAGGATCCTTTTGCTAAGGACATGGCTTGGGAATGGATTAATAAAGGAGATTGATGGATGTTTAACCTAATATGGACAGATATTTTTACTATCTTTGCCGCATTTATCGCGATTTATATGGTCATTGTAATTGTTTTTTACTCAACGATTCTCTTTATTTCCATGCTTCAGCTAAGAAAAGAATACCAACTTGACCGGGACCAAGCATACGAAGAATATATGAATGATTTTTATACGAAGCCAGTCTCTATTATTGTTCCTGCTTATAATGAGGAGGCTGGAATTATTCAAAGTGTTCGGTCCCTGCTTAGCATCAACTATCCTACCTTTGAGGTTGTTGTTGTAAATGATGGTTCTAAAGATTCCACTTTACAAAAAATGATTGAAACGTACGACATGGTTGAAATCAAAAAGGTAGTACGTAAACAAGTCGAAACCAAACCGATTAAAGGAATCTATCAATCTAGACTTCTACCAAAACTATTTTTAATTGATAAAGAGAACGGTGGAAAGGCAGATGCATTAAATGTGGGAATGAACTTCTCGCATTATCCATACATTTGCTCACTTGATGGCGACTCTGTGTTAGAAAGGGACGCTTTCTTAAAAGTGATGAAACCAATTATTGATTCTAATGAAGAGGTTATTGCCTCTGGTGGGAGTATTCGAATAGCAAATGGTTGTCATATAGAGAATGGGAATATTATAAAAATTGGGCTTGCAAGAGACCCTCTTGTGGTTATGCAAATTATTGAATATTTGAGAGCATTCTTAATGGGTAGAATTGGTCTAAGTAGACATAATCTACTTTTAATTGTATCTGGAGCGTTTGGTGTGTTCTCTAAGCATTGGGTTGTTCAGGCTGGAGGATATAAAACAGATACAGTTGGGGAAGATATGGAGCTTGTTGTTAGACTTCACCGTGTGATTAAAGAAAAAGGGGTAAATAAAAAAATTGTTTATGTTCCAGACCCAGTCTGCTGGACTGAGGTGCCTGAGGATATAAAATTTTTAAGAAGGCAGAGAAGAAGGTGGCATAGAGGGTTATTTGAAAGCCTTTGGAATCACCGAGGGCTTACCTTTAATCCCAAATACGGAGCTATTGGGATGATCTCTTTTCCATACTTTTGGATTGTTGAGTTCTTTGGACCAATTATAGAGCTGTTTGGGTACCTATATATTATTTTCTCTTTATTTTTTGGAGGAGTATATTTAGAGTTTGCTATCATTATTTTCTTACTTTCTTGCCTATATGGCTCCTTATTTTCTATGGCTTCGGTCCTTCTTGAGGAATGGAGTTTGAGGAAATATCCGCGAGTAATAGATGTGATTAAACTCTTCCTCTACTCAATAACAGAAACACTATGGTACCGCCCTTTAACTGTTTTATGGCGCTGTGAAGGAATCTGGCAAATGATCATTGGTGATAAAAGTTGGGGAGAAATGCAAAGAAAAGGTGTATCTAAATGAAGAATTTACTTACAAAGTCACAGTGGATCGTGTTTACTATTGTGTTTCTAGTCACACTTTTAATCACTAGCCCTTTCTGGTTATGGTTTATTAAGCCTTCAAATCAGTTAGAAGTGTTAATACTAAACAAAACGGTTCCTGACGATACTTATCGAGAACATAAAGGATTAGTCTGGATCCTTAATAATGAAAAGTATGTGAAGGACAATAATCAGAGATATTCATCTAAAGTAGATTATCGTGGTTTTGTTCCAAAAGACGAAAAAGAGTACGAAATTCGTCCATTGCCACAAAATTTAGATAAGTACGATGTAATCTATATTGCAGACCAATATGGTGTGTATGAAGAAGAGTTTTATGGAGATAACGAGTTAGGTGAACGCTCCAATCATTTATATGGCGGTTTAGAAGAAGAAGAAATTAATCAAATCACAGATGAGCTAATTCATAGTAAAGGGAAAACACTAATTGCTGAATTTAACACCTTTGCGAGTCCAACCTCTAACTCAGCTCGGGAAAAAATATCGAATGTGCTAAATGTAGATTGGACGGGTTGGATTGGTAGATATTTTTCGGATTTGAATAGCAAAGAGGTTCCTGTTTGGGTTAAGGAGAACTACATGGCATCTGGTGACAAATGGGAATTCTCGGGTGAAGGATTCGTTTTTGTTAGTAAAGATGATTATGTTGTTGTACTTGAGAAAGAGGACTTAAAGGACAGAGGAGTCAATTTTAAACATACCAAGACAGGTAGTAATCATTTTGATTTAAAAATTGAATCAAAGTATCAGTATTGGTTTGACATTATTGAAGCAAGAAATAGCGATGAAATTTTAGCAACTTATGAGCTACCATTAACGGATAAAGGAAAAAATAAATTAGAAGGCTATGGATTACCTTCTGAATTTCCTGCTGTCACTTTCCATCAAAACTCGAAGTTCGCTTCTTACTATTTTGCCGGAGATTTTGCTGATGAAGGGGAAGTACCTGATATCTATCAAACTAGGGGACTTTCTTTTTGGAAAAAACAATTTTCAGCTAGTAGTTCTTTCTATTGGAGCGCATACGTTCCGATGATGAAATCCATATTATCGAACGGTCTTCACAAGAATGATAGAACATTGCCAAACGCAGTTGTTGAGAAAGATGGAATTCATTTTAACAGTCAAACGAACGATACTTATATTCAAGTACAGCAGGACGGTAAATGGAAGGATCTCCTTGTTAAGGGAGTAAATATGGGGATCGCAAAACCAGGTTACTTCCCTGGAGAAACAGCCATATCAAAGGATGAATACTTTAGATGGTTTAAAGCCATTGGGGACATGAATGCAAATGCGATAAGGGTCTATACATTACATCCACCTGATTTTTACGAAGCTTTTTATGAATATAATCAAATGGCAGAGAAACCATTGTATCTGTTCCACGGAGCTTGGGTCAATGAAGAAAATCTAGTAAAAACTCAGGATGCTTTCTCGAAAGAAGTAACGGCTGACTTTAAGCGAGAATTAAAAGACATGGTGGATATTGTTCATGGTAAGGCTAATATTCCTGCTAGGAGAGGACATGCTTCAGGTGAATACAGCTATGATATTTCTCCTTATGTACTTGGATTTATGATAGGAATTGAGTGGGATCCAGGTGCAGTTTTGCAAACGAATAAAAAGCACAAAAATATAGGACCATACATGGGCAAGTATTTTAGTACAAAAAATGCTTCTCCATTTGAAGCATGGTTAGCTGAGATGATGGATTATACTGCAAGCTATGAAACGGAGCAGTATAAATGGCAGCATACGATGAGTTTTACTAACTGGGTGACAACGGATTTATTAAGACATCCAGCTGAACCGTCTGACACTGAAGATATGGTGGAGGTAAACCCAAACCATATAAAGAAAACAGACAAGTTTAATGGTGGGCTTTTTGCATCCTATCATGTGTATCCGTATTATCCTGATTTCTTAAATTATGAAGAGAAATATGTAAACTATATTGATCAACAAGGTGAGAAAAATAACTATGCTGGTTATTTACATGATTTAATCGTTCCCCATGAAATGCCTGTTATTGTGGCTGAGTTTGGAGTACCTTCTTCAAGAGGGATGACACATGAAAATGTTCATGGAAAGAATCAAGGGTTCCACTCTGAAGAGGAGCAGGGCATAATAAATCGAAAATTATTTGAATCTATTGTTTCTGAAGGATATGGTGGAGGACTCGTTTTTGCATGGCAAGATGAGTGGTTTAAGAGAACATGGAATACGATGGATTATGATAATCCTGATAGACGCCCGTATTGGATGAATGTTCAGACTAATGAACAAAATTTCGGGCTATTAAAATTTGAGCCAGGTGAGTTTGAATCCTCTATAGTCGTAGATGGGAACAAACATGATTGGGAACGGAAAAGGCTAAAACCAATCTATGAGTCTAATAAAAATGATGATATGATTCAAAGGGTATTCGCAACGTCTGATGAGGGATATTTATACGCTAGGGTCGACTATAGCAAGAATATTAACTTACAAGAGGATCAAACTTATCTTCTATTAAATACGATAGATGGTCAAGGTCAGACATCTGTACCAATAAATAATAATCAACAAGTAAAAACAGACTTTGGAATTGACTTCTTAGTGAAACTAGCGGGTGAAGATGATTCGAGAGTTTTGATTGATAGTTATTACGATTCTTTTTACTATCACTATGGGAATATGTTAAAAATGATCCCACGTGAAAAATATGCGAATAAGAAGGATAATGGAGTTTTCCATCCTGTTCGCCTAGCTTTAAATAAGGAAATGGTGATACCGAGCTCAAAAGAAAAGATCCCTTTTGAATCCTACGAAACAGGACAGCTAAAGTTTGGGGATGGAAACATAAAGAGTGAAAATCATGACTCCCTTACCGATATTAGTATTAGCAATGATAAGAAAACAATTGAACTTAGAATCCCATGGTTATTACTAAATGTTAAGGATCCTAGCACGAAGGAAGTAATCGGTGACTTTTGGAAAGATGGACTAGAAGGTAGTGTAAATATGGAAGGAATTCAGATTGCGGTAGTGACATCAAATAATAATTCTATTAGTTCCGTATATCCTCAAAGAGATGGAGATGTCATTCAATCTAGTCAAACTGTTCTTTATACTTGGGATGAGTGGGAACAGCCAACCTATCATGAAAGGCTAAAGGCTTCTTATCATATCATGAAGGATGCATACAAGACTATCAACGTTGAGGAGAGTAAAAAGTGAAAAGAATCTTATTAGCTGAAGATGAAGAAGTATTAAGAATGTTAGTTGTTGATACGTTAGAAGATGAGGATTACAAAGTTGACGAAGCATCTGATGGACAAGAGGCATTAGATTTATTTAAAAACCATGAGTACGATTTATTAATAGTAGATTATATGATGCCAATTCTTACTGGCCTTGAATTAATAGAAAAGATTAGAGAAACCAACCTTGATATTAAAATCATGATGCTTTCAGCAAAAAGTCAGGAATTTGAAATAGAAAAAGTATTAAGTGCAGGGGCAAATTATTTTATGGCCAAGCCATTTAGTCCGTTACAACTACTAGAGAAAATTGAGGAAATATTAGATGAAAATTAATCAATATTTCAAGAAAAGCTTATCAAGGCAATTTATTGCCTTGATAGGTGTCTTTATTTTATTTTTTCTGGTAGGAACAGCCATTATTTATTTAACTCAGCAACAATTGAATAATAAATATTTTGAAGAGCGTGCCGAACTAGTAAAAAAAGAAAGAATACTCGTGGAGATTGACCAGTCACTCAATATTGCTTTATTTGATGCTCGGGGATATGTTGCATTTGGAAGTGAATCGTTAAAGAGTAGTACTTTTGCACAGCATCCTGAGATTCGTAAGCTTTACAAAGACTTAGAAAAAACATCAACAACTGATGAGGATAAGACTTTTTTAAAAGAACTTAGGGAATTTACGGATTATTATTTTATTGAAACCTTTCCAAAAGCAGTTAGATATTTTGAAATGGGTCAAAAAGATAAAGTAACGGAAATCGCTAATAACGGTGCAACTGAAAGAATCAATGAATTTCAGGATTTGTTAACAAAAGAGATTAACAGTATAAATAAACAGCTTGACGGTAAGGTTTTACAATTAACTAATAATCAGTCATTAGTCCAAACTGCCTTTATTTTATTTATCCTATTAATTTTATTTATTTTCTTTGTCATTATCCGGATCATGGTAAAAAACGTGGGGGCGCCTCTCTCAGAGTTTGCTTTTGCAGCTAACGAAATTGCCAAAGGAAATGATGGAATCATTAAGGTGGACTCTAATAGAGACGATGAACTAGGAGCTTTATCAGTTGCCTTTAAAAAGATGATTAATAGTGTTCAGGAAAAGGAACAAGATTTACTTGCTCAAAATGAGGAATTGATTGCTCAGCAAGATGAGCTTCAAGCTCAGCAAACTGAATTAGAAGAAGTATTAGAAGCGATTCAAGAAAATGAGCAAAAGCTTGAACAGAGAAATGAGCTAACGAATACAATATCTAACTCTCTTAATAAGCAAGAAGTCTTAGATAGTATAGTTATTAACATGAGTAGAATTATAGAGGCCGATAAAGGGTTAATTTTAATGTTAAATGAAGACACTTATGCCTCTTTCGGTGTATCTAAACTTGGAGTGAAACAATTTAAAGACAACTTGAAGAGTGGATTAAATGAGAGACTGATAATTTTTAAGAAGCCTTTTACGATCAAAAGAGAAATGGTAGCAGAGGAAAAGGGATTTCATCAGTTAGTAGGGTTTAGCTATGATCTCTATATCCCTGTTCTGTCATCTACCAATGAAGTAAGTGCAATCTTGGTTTTTAGTAGGCTCTCTGGGGCATTCGCTGAGAAATCAATGGATGAATATGAGGCTCTTGCTAAACAAATCGGTATTTCATTAGATAAAATTTCTATGTATGAACAGACTGAAACGGCAAGAGAACTTAATCAGAACATTTTAAATACAATACAAGAGGGCATTCAACTAGTTGATACAGACGGTACCATTCTACAGGTCAACAAACAATTATGTGATATGTTCCAATCTGGTCTTGATTTGGTTGGGCAGCCGTTGAAATACTGGATTCAAGTAGCTACTGAAACAATGGAAGGTGGGGAAGAATTCTTCCATTTTATAAATAGAGCTATTTCAAATGACGCAATATTGGACAAAGAAACCTTTACTTTTAAGAGAAAAACCGAAAATAAAGTTTTTAAAGTTTATTCTGAAGGATTATACGAAGGTGATAAACGGGTAGGTACAGTGGTTGTTTATCGGGATATAACGAAAGAATTTGAAGTTGACCAGATGAAATCAGAGTTTGTTAGTACAGTTAGTCATGAGTTAAGAACGCCATTAGCTAGTATTTTAGGATTTACAGAGCTATTAATCAATCGCCAATTAAAGCCGGATAGACAGCAAAAGTACCTTAGCACGATTTATAATGAAACAAAACGCTTAACGGCATTAATTAATGATTTCTTAGATGTCCAAAGAATGGAGTCAGGAAAGCAAACATATGAAAAGAAGTATGTTGAACTTTCACCTATTATTCATAAGGTTATAGGTAACTTACAAATCAACACAAACGTCCACCATATTACTTTTACTCCCTTAACGGAAAATGACTATATCCTTGGGGACCGGTCAAAAATTGAACAAGTATTTACAAACGTGATTAGTAATGCCATTAAGTATTCACCAAATGGTGGAGATATCCATGTTAAAATGTATGAGAAGGAAGGTCAATTGACGGTAGACGTAGAAGATCATGGTCTTGGGATACCGGAGGAAGCTTTGACTAAAGTATTTTCAAAGTTTTATCGAATCGACAATTCTGATAGAAGGAAAATCGGTGGGACGGGACTAGGATTAGCGATTGTTCAAGAAATTATGAGGTCTCACGAGGGAGAAGTAAATGTTTCCTCTAAATATGGTGAGGGAAGTATTTTCACATTAACGTTTCCAATCGTAGAAGGTAAACGAAAAGAAACTGACACAGAGAAAAGGAATATTCACTCTGGGTACAAAATATTTGTCATTGAAGATGACAAGAGTCTGGGAGAATTAATTACTCAAGAGTTACTTGATAGTGGATTTAAAGTCCAGCATTTCATTAGAGGATTAGAAGCTTTAGAAGTAATGACACGAGAGATACCAGATGCAATCGTTCTAGATATCATGTTAGAGGAAGATAGTATAGACGGTTGGAGTATCATGGATCAACTCAAGAGTGATGAGCAGCTTAAAAATATTCCAATCATCGTTTCAACCGCTTTAGATGAGAAAGAAAAAGGTTTCTCTCTAGGAGCAATTGATTTCTTAGTAAAACCATATAAACCAAGTCAATTATCACGAGCGATTATGCAAACCCTCTTAAACATAGGTAAAGAGGGTCAGATACTTGTTCCGCAAGAGCAAGAGAAATAACGAAAGGATTACGGGTGTATGTTGCATTCGTAATCTTTTTTAAGGTTAATCATTGTAGATACTAGTGAGTAGATAGTTAAAGAAGAGATTGGAAGGTGTTTAAAAGATGAATGTAGTAGAAAGACAGCTGAAGGCTTATAACGAAAAAGATATAGATGCATTTATGGCATGTTACTCTGAAGATGTCCATGTATATGCTTTTCCAAATATCGTTAGAATGTCTTCAAATGAAGAGATGAGAGTGCATTACAAGAAGTTGTTCGATACATACCCAAATATGAATGCTGAGATTGTGAAACGTATCGAACAACATCCTTATGTTATTGATCATGAAAAGATTACCGGGCGAAAGGAAGAACCTTTTCATGCAACAGCGATCTATGAAATAAAGGACGACATCATTACGAAAGTTTGGTTCTTATAATATGAGGAGTAAAAGGCATTAGAAATGTTATTAGACATTTCTGGTGCCTTTTTTTATTAGGGAATTTTTTCAATATTGCTAGGGAGTTCCCCTATATAAATAAAACGTTAAAAAAGAGAAAATGAAATTGACAAAAATGTGAACGATCTCTGTAATATTATACTTTTAATTAGGAGGAACCTGAGATGAATAAACGGATGGTGTTTTCGGAACGTGAAACATGTAACCAAGACGGATGCTATATAGATCCTTCCTTACCAGCTGATATATTAATTCAGTTAATGTTGATACATCTAGATGAACAGGATTTACAATTAATCAACCGTTTAAGCCCCCTAATGAAAGACGATATATTTTACATTGTGGAAGAGTACGTAAATCAATTAGCCATTAGTGATTCAAAGTCTCTACAACATATCAATGAGTTTAAAAACTTTTTAAGAAGTCATATTTATGAACTTTTTTCTGGGAGAATTGATACAGACTTTATTAATAGCAGAAAGAAATTAGCACTCTATCATCAAAAGTTTGGCTTAGAGTTAGCCGGTTATTTTAAATGTATTGCAGAATTATTTAAATACATTTTCGAAAAAGGGAATATTATTAAACTAAACGATACAAATCCTTCTCATCTACCGAGGGCAATTACAAGAATCATAAGCTTTGAATTGATGCTCGTTCATCTTTATATGGAAAAACATAGTTCTTTAGTATCGTGAAAATTTAGCTAAAAGCGTTTTACCGGCTACATGTAATATGGTAAATTTGTTTTATACTATATATAAGTTGAAAATTGCTAAAATTTCATAAAAATTATGGATGGGTAATGACTTCATAGGGGGATTTGATTTGGGAAGAACGACATTTTTAAAGAAAAGAATTAATAAACAGAGTTTACTAGAGCAATCTTTACAATCAGCAGGGGTATTAGGTGTAACAAGTTTATCAAATAATCTAAAAACCCAGCTGAAAATGATTCAACTAGATGAGCTTGATTTAAAAGTAGCTAAGACTTTACAACCTTTTGTACAAAAAAACATAGATACAATAGTGGCTGGTTTTTATAAAAACCTTGAAAATCAGCCCTCACTAATGAATATTATCAGCTCCAATAGTACGGTAGATCGACTGAAGCAAACATTACGTAAGCATCTTATCGAGTTATTTGATGGAAAAATAGACGCTGAGTTCGTAGAAAAGAGAATAAGGATTGCACATGTGCATGTAAGGATAGGACTTGAAACTCAGTGGTATATGTGTGCTTTTCAAGACTTACTTCTGTCGTTGATTTCTATTATTGAGGAAGAGTACAGTTCGAAGGATGACATTCTCTTAGCGATTCGTACAGTTACAAAATTAATTAGTATAGAACAGCAGCTAGTTTTAGAGGCATATGAAAAGGAAAACGAACGTTTAAGAAATGAATTTGAAGAAAAACAAAATTTTGTTAAGACGGGATTAAATGAAACGGTGGAAAGTTTGTCTGTAGCGATGGAACAGACGAACGATTCAATCCAAGAACTTGCAGCTCAGGCTGATCAAATTTCGTCCATCTATAAAGACAATACAGAACTTTCAAAGAATACAAGTTTGAAATCAATAGAAGGCAAAAAGCAACTTGAAAATCAAAATGAACATATGCAAACCATTAATTCAAAAGTAATCGATATTTCAAAAGAGCTAGAACGTTTGCAGTCCATATCACAAGACATCTCCCTAATCGTAGGAATCGTAACAAACATTGCAGAACAGACTAATCTACTCGCACTAAACGCAGCCATAGAAGCGGCTAGAGCAGGGGAGTCAGGAAAAGGATTTTCAGTTGTTGCTAGTGAAGTAAGAAAATTAGCTGAAGAAACAAAGGTTTCTGTTTCTAAAGTAACGGGATTAATCTCAATGAACAATAACCAAATTACTAATGTTACCGAGAAACTTAGTGAGATTAATCATATTGTTGATGAAGGAATCAAAGGCATGGTAGGGGCAAATGAGTACTTTGATATTATTATTAAAGATATGAAAAATAGCCAAGGGAAAAATTCGCTTATGGAAACGGAAATTACAGAAGTATCTCATGCTCTTTCCTCAATTTCATCGGCAACCCATGAAATTTCTGCCTCTATTGATAGCTTAAGAGAAGTTAGTAAAAGTCTAATACAAGAATAATAGAAAGTGCCAGGCACCCAATGTTTCAATAACATTTCAGGTGCCTGGCACTTTTCAATTTTATAGAAAGTATAAGCTATTTGAAGTTAGACAACTGTCTAGCTCCAGCGCCCAGCGACTAGTGGACTTCGCTCCTCTCCCTACGATAAGTCAACAACGAATCGCTATCGCTCTTCGTGTTTCCTTTATCTCAGTCGAGGCGCTCCAGTCCATACGTCGCTAAACGGGGCGCTTGCGCTTTTCTAATAATTTGCAATTAAACGGTGCTTCGGTTAAAGTTATTGCTGATAAAAACTTCTTATACATAGGAGAGTAATATGGACAGAATAAAATTAACAGAAGACTTATCTTTTTCAAAAATTGTACACGGCTTGTGGAGATTGAGTGAATGGAATATGAGTAAGGAGCAGATACTACGCTTCATTGAAGAATGTTTAGAGCTAGGGATAACGACGTTTGATCATGCAGATATTTATGGGAACTATACATGCGAAGAATTATTTGGGGAAGCATTAGCGCTAAAGCCATCCTTAAGAGGACAAATGGAAATTGTCACTAAATGCGGAATCAAGCTATTGTCTGATAAATATCCCGAGCATGAAGTAAAGTATTACGATACTAGTAAGGATCACATAAATAAAAGTGTAGAAAATTCATTAAGAAAGCTACAAACAGACTATATTGATGTATTGCTTATCCATCGTCCTGATGTTTATATGAATCCAGAAGAAGTTGCTGAAACTTTTATTCAACTAAAAGATGAAGGCAAGGTTCGGAATTTTGGTGTTTCAAACTTTACACCTTCTCAGTTTAATATGCTTAGTAGCTATCTTCCATTTCCACTAGTAACGAACCAAGTAGAAATCTCAGTCGGTCATATTGACACTTTCCTTGATGGAACCATTGAACAATGCCTCGAAAAAAGAGTGGCTCCAATGGCATGGTCACCGTTAGCTGGAGGGAATATTTTTAATGGGATTGATGAAAAGTCTACCCGAATTTTAAAGGCTCTAAAAGAAGTTGCCCAAGAAATTGGTGTTACTGAACTAGATCAATTAATGTTTGCCTGGCTGTTAAACCATCCGGCACGAATCATACCAATTGCAGGATCAGGTAAAATAGAACGAATAAAATCAGCAGCTCATGCTGTGAATATCACATTAACACGCCAGCAATGGTTTAAAATATGGATTGCCTCACTAGGAAAAGAGGTAGCATAAAGAAATCGGCCCAAAGAGGTCGATTTTTTTGTAAATAAATTTTAAAAGTGTTGCAAAGTATTAATAATTTCAAATTAAATAGTAACTTTTAAACTAATATATTCTGATATACTAGGGGTAAAATAGTAACATTTACCTAGGATAAAGGGGACGGAATATGATACGTGTAATAATTGCTGATGATCATGCTATTGTTCGTTCGGGAATCACTATGCTAATCAATAGTCAAGGAGATATGAAGGTTATTGCTACAGCAATGGATGGTGAAGAGGTCGTTCAAAAAACAACTGAACTGAAACCTGATGTTGTCGTTATGGATCTAAATATGCCTCCAGGAAAAAATGGGCTATTTGCAACAAAACAACTTAAAGAGCTTTGTCCTGAAGTTCACATTATTGTGTTAACAATGCACGATGACAAAGAATATATATTTCGAGTCTTGCAGGCAGGGGCTTCTGGTTATATCTTAAAAAGTGCTGAGGATATGGATTTAGTAACAGCGATACGAACAGTATTTGGTGGTGAAGCTTATTTATATCCTAAAGCAACAAAATTACTAATTGAAAGCTACTTAGATCAAATTGCATCTGGACTAGTTGAGGACGGAACCGCGTTATTAACTTCTAGAGAGGAAGAAGTTTTGTCTATGCTTGCTAAAGGTTACTCCAATAAGGAAGTCGCTGAGACCTTGTATCTTTCAGTAAAGACAATAGAGGCGCACAAATCTAAAATCATGGAAAAATTAAATTTAAGAACGAGACCAGAATTAGTTAAGTACGCACTAAAACATGGGTTACTTGACTTTGAGTAGACTCTACTCTTTTTTTAGTGAATGAAATCTCATTAAATTTTTGAGGGAGAAGAGAATGTTACTGGAGAGTATTAATAAGCTGAACAAGCTTGAAAAAAACACGGTTATACTAGCCATTACAGCTGTTTTATTATTTTTAATCATTCAAGGATTGAGTCATTCTTATCTAGAAAATACCCATCCTCATTTTTTAATCTTACATACCATTTTAGAGTTTTTTAGCATCTTCGTTTCATTCATTATATTCTTTCAGGGATGGTTAACGTTTAAGCATGCACCCTCTAAGCATAGGCTTTTTGTAAGTATTTTGTTCTTTCAAGTTGGTGCATTTGATTTAGCTCACACCTTATTATATAAAGGAATGCCATTTTTCCAGGATGCTAATACTCTTTCAAAGGCAACTTGGTTTTGGATCATTGCGAGACTAATAGAGAGCATAGGCTTAGCATTTGTATTTTCTCGTAAAAAGGACTCTACTATAAGGAACACAGATAAGAATCTATTGTTTCTAAGTGCTTCTATCATAACAGGAATGATCATAACGGGTGTTGTTAGCATCCCTGAAAAATTACCAGTTCTACTTATTGAGGGCCAAGGGGTAACACCATTTAAGGTTTTGTTAGAATATGTCATTAGTGTGTTTCATCTCATAACTATGGTATTAATTATTAAGAAGTATGTCATTACAAAGAAGGAAGACATGTTAGTGGTTGTTGGTGGACTAGTTTTTCTATTATTAGGGGAGTTAGTTTTCACCTTATATAATAATGTTCATAGCATGATGAATCTCCTTGGACATATCTATAAAGTACTAGGATACTTTTATTTGATGAAAGGAATTTTCTTTCCTCAGTTTGAAGAAATATTTGTAGAAAAAGAACGTGCCCAAACGAAGTGGAAAGAAGCTGAAACTAAGTTAATTGAAAATGAAAAAAAACTATCTACTTTAGTGATTCAGGCACAAGAAGAAGAAAGAAAAAGGGTATCTAGGGAATTACATGACGGTATTGGTCAAGCGTTATACAGTATATTAGTGTCTTTAAAAATGATTCGGAAACGTAAAGAAAGTGAACACCTAAAGGAAGAGCTTCAATTAATTGAGCAAATGACGGGTGAATCCATGGAAGAAGTAAAAAGGATTGCAACCCAATTGCGACCGAGTGCATTAGATGATTTAGGCTTGTTGCCTGCGATGAAATCATTTAAAGATCAGTTTGAACAGACACATCAGATAAAAATAAATTTAAAAGCAGAAAAAGTATCAAAACGGCTGCTGCCTGAAATTGAAACAGCCATTTATCGAATTTATCAAGAATCACTTAATAATATCGCAAAATATGCAAAAGCAACTACAATTGAAGTTGAACTAAGAGTGGAAGATGACAATTTAATTTTGTATGTAGAAGACGATGGAGATGGATTTGATATTAAAGAAGTCTTGAATAAAGAGGGTAAAGGAATAGGCTTATACAGTATGAAAGAGCGTGCTCAATTACTAAGTGGGCAATTCTTCGTTCATTCAGAAATTAACAAAGGGACAATCATAGAAGTTGAAATCCCGATTCAATATGCAGAAGAACCTCAAAATTAATGAGGTTCTTTTCTTTTCTGTCTATTTCGATTAAGCATTTTGATGGCTGTAACGAAAAGGATAGGGGATTTCTCCTCATACGATAGGGAATCCCCCTATATTAGAAAAAAACAAATATAAGTACAATAATGAGTATAGTGGAAGGGGGAGAGACCCACATGGGAATGAACCTTATTGAAGTAGATTTAATTAATAATTACTTAAAAGACGCTGTCTCATTAAACGAGAAAATATTATTGCAAATTCAGTATATATTAGATTATCTAAAAGAAGGTCAAGGTTACGAGGCAGAAAAAATTCGTAGAAGTTGTAAACAGCTCAATCTTGTTAGTGATGTGCTTAAGGATATTATCCATCAAACAAAGGAACAACAGTTGACCTTATCGAAGGTATTCATACCTATTACTGAGATTGACTTTGATTCGATAGAATTAAATGTAAAAGAACATTATAAAAAGCAGATCTCGGAAGAAATTTTCCATACCATTGGTCAAACTCTGTTTAGTTTATATTTAAGTTTATATAAATTACAAGAGCTCCAATTTCGAGATGAAATTAAAAACCAATTAACAAATTTATCAGTAATAGTAGATGAGACAATCAAAAAGGTCAAGGATTCAGCATTTGAAATCTATCCATTAATTTTAGAAGATTTAGGACTAGTAGCAACGGTTAAATCCTATTTAGCTTATCTTAGCCAAAAGAAAATGTTCAATATTCCATACAAAGTGAAAGGAGATATTGAACGATTCCCTATTCAAGTGGAAATTCAGCTTTTTAGGCTAGGTCAGGACTTTTTTCATGAATTAATGGAAAACTCAAAAACTAGTGAATTAAGCATCATTTTTCGGGAGTCAGATGCTGAGATTGACATTACTATCAACGGTGAAGGTAAAACATTCCTATCAAACAGTTCAATAGAAGACAGTAACTGGAGAAAAAGGTTGTCAAAGCTTCGAGCCACTTTTATCGTTCATGAGTCATCCAAACAATATCAATATCAATTCACTTTTTATAAGGCATTTTTCTAAAATGTTTCTGTTGACTTCACTGTATAACTAATAAAAAACAGATACAAGATATTAGATTGTATCTGTTTTACTGTAGTTCAGTTTTTCTAGTAAGTGTGAAAGTTGTCATTAAACCAACAAAAATAATCGTGATAAATGAATACATAAATTTTTCTAAGCCAACTAGTTTTAAACCGCAAAGAATAACGATACCATCAATAATGAAGATGATCATTCCAACATTTAAGGATACAACCTTTGAAAGCAGTTGGGCTAATAAGTCCGTTCCACCTGTGCTGGTTTCATATCTAAGCATTAAACCTATTCCACAGCCAACAAGGAGTCCGCCAATAACAGCACTAGGTAAGATGGTTAGTTCAAATCGATTACTTAAAAAAGACAATAAATCAATGAGGATAGAAGAAACTAAAAGACCTTGCAAGCTATAGAAAAAATACTTTTTCTCATAAAACCAAGCCAGGCAATACAGTGGAATACTAAGAATAATCATGCTAACACCAGTTGGGAGTTCATAGTAGTAATGAATAATAAGCCCAATTCCAATTATTCCTCCATCTAATAGGTGGTGTGGAATAATAAAGCCGTTAATACCTACTGCAATAATAAAGCTTCCAACAATCATAGCAAGTAATTTCTCTAACATAACATCACCCTAACTTGTCTACTGGTATATAAATATGAAATGGACAAGGATTTAGAAGTGATTATGACAAAAAAAGCTGGGTCTCATCAGAGAGCCAGCTTTAACATCAATGTGGTAAAAATGCAATTTGGTAAAAGAACAATACAGCGAATAAGTAAACTAATGGATGCACTTCACGCCATTTTCCTTTTACAATCTTCATAATTGGGTAAGAGATGAATCCTAATGCAATTCCTGTTGCAATACTTGATGTTAACGGCATACTTAAGATAATAAGGAATGCAGGGAATGCTTCATCTAATTCGTCCCATTTAATATGAGAAATACTTCCCATCATTAAACTTCCTACGATAATTAATGCAGGAGCGGTAATAGCTGATATCCCTGATACAGCTCCAACAAGTGGACCGAAAAATGCTGAGATGATAAATAAAATCGAAACCGTTACTGTTGTTAAACCAGTACGACCACCTGCAGCTACACCTGCTGATGATTCAATGTAAGCTGAAGTTGGGCTTGTCCCAACCATTGCTCCGACAGTTTTAGCAATAGAGTCCGCAAGTAACGCTTGACGTGCACGAGGCATTGTTTTACCCTTCATCAGCCCAGCTTGTTGAGCTACCCCGATCATCGTACCTGTTGTATCAAAGATAGTAACTAATAAAAATGAGAATACTACTGCGTATAATCCGTGTTGAATTACATCACCTAGTGCTGTAATTGGATTAACCACCATTAAGCCTTCAGGTAATTTAGGTAAAGAAACAAACCCTTCATCAAAAGATAATTGACCGGTAAAGAATGCGATTGCTCCAGTTGCGATCATTCCAATGAACATGGCTCCATTTACTTTAAGGGTCATTAGTATCAATGTAATTGCCAGACCAATTAATGCTAGAAAAGCAGATGGTGAGTGAAGATCACCAAGACCGACTAAGTTCGTTGGATGTGAAGTAATAATTCCTGTTAATCTTAAACCAATAAAAGCAATAAAAAGTCCAATCCCAGCAGTAATACCATGCTTTAAATTTTCAGGAATGGCTTCAATCAACTTTTTACGAAACGGTGTTAATGAAAGAATAATAAATATAATACCTGAGATAAATACTGCAGCAAATGCAGTCTGATAGGTAATATTTCCGTGAGTTCCTACCACCGAATAAGCAAAGTAAGCATTCAGTCCCATTCCTGGGGCAACAGCGATTGGATAGTTGGCAGCAAGAGCCATCCAAAGTGTTCCAACTACTGCAGCAATAATAGTAGCTGTAAATACTTGTTCAAAAGGAACACCTGCATCTGATAAAATAATAGGGTTAACAATTACAATATAAACCATTGTTAAAAAGGTAGTTATACCAGCTAAGATTTCCGTTTTTACATTTGTTTGATTTTCTTGTAGTTTAAACATCTGATACCTCCAAAAGGCGAACGAATAAAAAGCACAAACTAAATATTATTCGTTTTTTCGACATTTTTCAAGTGTTTTTTCAAGATTTCTACAAAGTTTATAAATAGTAGTTTTATTTTTACAAATTTTAGGGATATATTTTGTGTATTCAACCTATAGTATGTTTCTGGATTTTGTATTTATCAAAGTTTAAACAAAAAAAATTTACATAACAAAATAGGAGAAATATATGTACTCAGAATTACAGCATTTAACAACAGAAAGACAAGTTGAATTTCTAACTCGTAAGCTAATAGAAATAGAAAGCTATAACGGAACAAAAGGAGAAACTCTTAAAGCAAATTGGTTATTTGAGGTGCTTCAATCCTTTCCTTATTTTCAGACTAACCCTGAACAAGTTTGGAAAAAGAACATTGGGGATGAACTTGGTAGAGAGAATGTTTTTGCCTTTATTAAAGGTAAGGAACATACAGCCGAAACGATTATATATTTTGCTCATTTAGATACAGTTGGTACGGAAGATTTTGGTCCCATTCAGTCTATTGCACATAAACCAGATGAGTTGCAAGACTATTTTTCTACTTATGAAGGAGATGAAGAGGTTCAAAAAGATGCCAAATCAGGTGACTGGTTATTTGGTAGAGGTTCTCTAGATATGCAGAGTGGCATTGCCGTACATTTAGTCAATGCACTTTATTTTACGGAGAATTTAGAGGAATTAAAGGGGAATATATTGATTATGTTTAATCCGGATGAAGAAAGCCAACACACTGGCATTCGTTCGGCTTTAAAGGAACTCATTAGGCTAAAAGAACATTTAAATCTAGAATACATAACAGCCATTAACAATGATTTTATCTCACCTCTCTTTGACCATGATGAAATGAAGTACATTTATACAGGAACAGCAGGTAAATTACTTCCGTGCTTTTATATCTTTGGAAGGGAGGCACATGTTGGGGACAGCCTAACAGCTATTGACCCTACACTTATTGGTTCAGAGCTAGTTAGAGAAATCAGCCAAAATTTTAAGTTGGTTGAACAGCTGGATGATGAGCTAGTACTTCCTCCAAGCTGCCTTTACTTAAGGGATGATAAAAAAAGCTATGACGTTCAAACAGCTGTAAGTGCCAAAGTTTATTTTAATTATTTTGTTTACGAAAAATCACCTAAGGCTGTCATGGATGATTTGTTATCTATTTCTAAACACACTTGTCGCTCCATAGAAATTAGACAGGCCGATAATTATGAGAAATTCAGACAGACCAATGACTTACCTGAAAGGGAGTTAGACTTTAAAGTAGATGTAATCTCTCTAGAGGATTATATTGCCTATTTAGAAGGTCTTGGAATTGAAACGAAAAAGATCATGAATGTGGCATTTAATGAAGCGAATAGGGACATCTTAGATGATCGCATGGTTGCATTCCAAATGGTAGAAGCCCTTCAAAATGCTGATCCGGAGAAGAGGCCGAGGGTAATTTTATTCTATGCACCACCATATTTACCAGCTAATTTCCTTCAACTAGAAAAAGAAAGAAACCAGTTACTATATAATGTAATAAAAAAAGAATTAAGCAAGGAGATAGGGGAGCAGTTTAAATTAAGAAGATATTTTCCATACTTATCAGATGGTAGTTTCCTCTCTTTTGATGGTACGGATGAAGATATTCAATCTTTAATAGCAAACTTCCCAGGAATGGAACAGTTATTTCCTTTACCTTTAAAAGATATGACCCTTCTAAGCATCCCGGCCATTAACTTTGGAGTATACGGAAAATCAGGCCATAAATGGACCGAAAGAGTATACAAACCCTATACCTTTGAAGTGCTCCCAAAATTAATCAGAAACGTAACCATGAACATATTAAATAAAATGAATTAAATTAAGCTTAAGCTAAGGACTAAACCTTAGCTTTTTTTGTTATTTATAAACGAAACTAATTACCATTAATTTCCGTCTAATTAATGATAAATGCTGTTTTTTGTACATGGAAAAAATAAAATTAACAGTATAGTGAGGTCTTAATAAATGTCAGCAGGTAAAGTATTAGTAGTTGAAGATGAATTACCTATACGGAAATTAATCAGCTTTAATTTGCAAAGATCAAATTATGAAGTACTTGAAGCTGGAGAAGGGAAAAGTGCCCTTCAACTGGTTAAAAATGAAGAACCTTCCATAGTCATATTAGATTTAATGTTACCAGATATGGATGGCTTTGAAATTTGTTCTAGATTAAGAGAGGACTATCCTAACCTACCTATTATTATATTATCTGCTAGAGGTCAAGATATGGATAAAATTATGGGGCTTGAACTTGGGGCTGATGACTATATCGTTAAGCCTTTTAATCCTTTAGAGCTTGTCGCAAGAGTTCGCACCATATTAAGGAGAACAGCAAACAGCAGCAATTCTAACAAACAGGAGAAAATGAAACTAGGTCCATACATTTTAGAAACGAAAACTCAAAGATTTTATAAATCTGGTAAACTTCTAAAGCTCACAGCAAGAGAATTTCAATTAATAAAACTATTCTTTGAAAAAATAAATGAACCCCTAACGAGAGATGAATTATTGGATGATATATGGGGAGTCGATTATTTTGGAGATCCTAAAACGGTAGATGTCCATATCCGCAGATTAAGAGAAAAAATTGAGGACGATCCATCACATCCAGCCTATTTGAAAACGATATGGGGTTACGGATATTGTTTTGGTGAAACAGGTACGGAATAATGAAAAATGGAATCAAGAAAAGGTTAGTCTGGAGTTATTTATTACTAATAATTTTGACTGTACTAATGTTTGAAAGTATTATTTTGTCTTCGTTGCGCTTGTATTACCTTGGTGGTGTAAAGCAAACTTTAAGAGATCAAGGAACGATGTTTATTTCCTTTTATGAACAAGAGTTATTAAAGGGGGACTTAGATTCAAAGGCTCAGGCATTGCTAAATCGTTATAACTTTTTAGTGAACACCCAAGTTCAAATTATAAATACTGAAGGTCAAATTGTTGCTGATACGTTTGATCAGTTTACAAAAAGTGAAGGGAACTTTGAGGATGTCAATACGGCTCTTACAGGTGAGACAGGATACTGGACAGGAAACCTTAATGGAGAGAGTGTATTAACCGTTGCACAACCAATCATGGTTGATAGTAGTATTATTGGAGTAATCCGATTTACAACATCAATGGTGCAGATAAACACAGTTCTCAAACAAAATGCCATCGCCTTATTGGGGATTGGGGTTATTGTTATTCTTTTAGCTGCATTTATTAGTTATTTTATAGCTAGAACGATTACCAACCCTTTAAGCCGTATCACTTTGGCTGCAGAACAAATGGCTTCAGGTAAATATTATACGAGAATACCAAAAGGAAAAAATGATGAAATTGGAAAACTGGCCGATACTTTAAACTTTATGGCAGAAGAAATTGAAAGACATGAGAAACTTAAGAACGAGTTTATTGCTTCTGTGTCTCATGAATTAAGGACTCCTTTAACTTCGGTAAAAGGATGGGCCATAACACTGGAGTCCATGACAGATGAACCGCTCTTTAAAGAAGGCCTTGAGATTATTTCAACGGAAAGTGATCGTTTGTCTATGTTATTGGGGGATTTGCTTGACTTGTCCAGTTTATCTTCTGGGAAGGTACCATACAAATTTACAGAAGTATCATTACAAAAACTCTTGCAGCAAGTGTCAAACCAGTTAGCGCCAAGAGCAGAAAGACAAGGGTTAAAACTAATTACGGATATTCCTCTTGAACTCATTTCTCTAAAAAAGGGAGATGAAAATCGACTAAAACAAGTATTTATTAACCTACTAGATAACGGTTTGAAATTTACTCCTCAAGGTGGGAGGATTACCTTAAAATTAACACAAGAAAACGACATGGGAATAATAAAAGTAATGGATACAGGAATGGGAATACCTGTGGATGAACTTCAACTCGTAAAAGAAAAATTCCATAAAGGCAAATCGAAAGGCTCTGGAACAGGACTAGGTTTAGCGATTTGCCAGGAGATTGTTCTTGCTCATAAAGGAACATTTGACCTAATGAGCGAGGAAGGAAAAGGAACGTCTGTCATCATTAAATTGCCTTTGTAATAGATTCGTAACCATATGTAACCAAATATTAACGACTTCTTCTTCTTAAAAAAGTAAAGTGAAAGAAGAAGAATGGGGGATTTCGTATGAAGAAAAAGAACAAATATTTAACTGCTATTATTCTAGTTAGTTTTTTGATTTTAAGTGGGTGCAATTTCTTCCCTGAGCCTGTTACTTTAATTCAAGCACCAAAGCAAGCTAAAGCTAGTAGTGACCTTGAAGGGGATATGGTTCAAAAAGTAAAAGCATTTATTCCGCAGGGAACCTATTTATCTGTACCTAATGAGCCGGTAGGAACTGACTTGGTTATTCAAGCAGATTTAGACAATGATGGCTTAAACGAGCTGATTACTTTTTACAAATCAGCATTGAACGCTGATAAGCTTGGGGCGGTTGTATTACAAAAAGAGGGAGCAGGATGGAAAGAAATTCAGCATATAAAAGGGATTGGTTACGAGATTAGTTGGGCTAGTGCTTCCGATATAACAGGGGATGGGGTAGTAGAGTTACTTCTTGGTTGGAAAGTAGGAGTTTCTGCTGGTAATATTTTAGATATTTATAGTTGGGATGATAACGAATTAAAAAAGCTTAGTCAGGTTAACTATCATGAATTAGATTTAATAGAATCAGAAGAAGAATCAGCTGGAAGCTTTAGATTAGCTGTTTGGAAAAGGGAATTAGCTGAGGTTTACCTGGTGGATATTCTGAGATGGAATAAGGGAGAATTCTTATCCGATACAGAATTATATCCCTCTTATTTTTTAAAGGTAGCTAACTTTTATCAAGATAGGGTGACGTCTGTACCGGATGCACCTTACTATTGGTATTATTTAGCGGACGCACTATTAAAAGCTAATAAGCCGGAGGAAGCCATAAAAGCAGTGGAGCAGGGGATGACATTGGATTTGCTCTTTCCTTCAAGAAGCGAGTTCCAAACTCTTCAAGCAACGATTTTAAATAAAATAGATGAACTAAAGGATAAGGATGTTCAATACTATGTCCAGGATGCAGATCTCACTTTGAATATACCGAGAAACATTTATCCATACATTTCTATTGAAGGTGTGGAAGGACAATCGAACGAATACATCCTGAGCGTTTATGTAAATGACCAAAACAAAAAAGGCCTCCTATTTGCGATTGAAATCTACTCTAAACATTTTACCCCTACTTTAGATGATACAACTTTAAGTGTCATTCATGAAACCGAACAGCATCTTTACGGGGTACGAAGGGCAAGCGAACATCCATTTATTGAAAACCGTAGTAGTAAAGGGTATGAAGTATTTAATGAGTCCTTGGCCGTAATGGAAGATATCATTGAAAGTGTCCGTCTAGGATCGTCTTTTACGAAATTTAACAGTCTAGAGGACCAAATTGTGATTAACAGACTAATGAATGCTTATGAAAAATATCTACACATTTCAATGGGTGGAGCGAGTAATGAGTCTGGGGAAATAGAAAACTTTCCTTATAAGGATACGGATTACCGTTATTTAGGGGAAGATATAAACACTCTAGAGAAGTTTACAAATTATTTATCTAGTGACTACACGAAAGATGCTATTCAATCCTTTATGGATAGTGCCCGCATTATTGAACATAATGGAAGGATGGCACAGCCTAACGCGGATGGGGGCTCTATGCTAGCAAGGAAGAATGCAAAAGTCATACAAGTGAGGGATTTTGGAACTGAAATACAATTTGATTTAAGAGTTCCGATTTCAGATACTTTTACTTATGAAGTAAAACAAATGGTCTTCAAAAAGACGATAGATGGTTGGAGAATCGCTTCGGCTCCAAGTACTTTTTAGAAGTTTAATATTTAATGTTGTTTTCAAAAAGAATGCAACATAAAAAGGACATCTCATTGTCCTTTTTGTTTTTTGTCATATTTATAGCAAGATAAAGTAGCAAATAAACACGGTAACCAATAAATATAAAATATTTAAAGGAACACCAATTTTTAAATAATCTGAGAATCGATATCCCCCAGGACCATAAACAATTAAATTGGTTTGATATCCAATCGGTGTTGCGAAACTGGCTGAAGCTGCAATGGTAATGGCCATAAATAACGGTATAGGGTCAACGCCTAGTTGTTGAGCGGTTGCTTGTGCGATGGGAAACATTAATACAATTGCTGCGTTATTAGTAATGATTTCGGTAAATATAGTTGTTATTAAATATAATATCGTGATTAGTCCAATTAAACCCAATCCGGTTGTATAATGTATGAGTGTCTCTGCTAATAATGATGCAGTTCCAGATTGTTCAATAGCTATCCCGACACCAAAGGAACTTGCAATGAGGAGCAGGACATTAAGCTGGACATATTTTTTAATAGATTCGATGGTAATGGCTTTTGTAAAGAAAAGGATTAGTACTGCCAATACTGCCGCTTTAAACATAGAAAGGATTTCAAAAGCTGCTAGTAAAACCATACCGATTAACGTGACAATGGAGATAATGGAACTTTTATAGTCCATTACATCTGGACTTTCAACAGGATTTAATATATAAAAATCTTTTGAACTAGCCCAACGATTAATAAAATCCCTACCTGCTAAGATTAATAATGTGTCTCCAGGCTGTAGTACAATGTCTCCTACCTTATTATTAATCCGTTCTTCATTCCGATGAACAGCAATCACTCCGCCGCCATATCTCATTCGAAATCTATTTTGTTTAATAGATTTATGAACTAAAGAGGATTGATGGGATATAACAGCTTCAAGTAATATTTGATTTCCATTTTTTAAGTCCTCAAGTTCAATAGTAGAACCTGTGTCTACTCTTAATCCCTTCATTGTCTGAAGTTCAACAATGGTTGAAATTAACCCCGTAAAGATTAGGCGGTCCCCACTTTTAATTTTATGATGAGACGTTACTGGAGCCACTTTTTCTCCATCAGCACGAATAATTTCAATTAAGTAAATACCGTTTAACCTGCGTAAACCCGCTTGTTCAATGGTCTTACCAATTACAGGAGAGTGAGATTCTACTAAAAGCTCTGATAGGAACTCCCTAGTATTCTGAAATAATTCCTCTGAGCTTTTTCTTGAAGGTAAAATTTTATAACCAATGGTACACATAAATAAAATACCTAAGATTGCAGCGGGAATCCCAATGATAGCTAATTGAAACATAGAGTAACCTTTCATGCCATTTTCAATCATTAAGCCGTGGACTAGTAAGTTTGTTGAAGTTCCAATGAGTGTAATGGTCCCACCGAAAATAGTAGCGTATGAAAGTGGAAGAAGGAATTTAGATGGAGAAATGTTTCTCTCCTTACACCACTTCCGGATAATTGGGGTGAACATTACAACAATGGGAGTATTGTTTAAAAATGCAGAAAGGGCCGAAATAGGTAGCATCATCCTAGCAAGAGAGGATCTTGGCTTATCACCATGTCCCATTAGCACTGTTGCTAGTTTGGTGAAAATTCCGCTTTGTTGGACTGCACCTGCTACTATAAATAACAAAGCAACGGTTAACATTCCTTCATTTGAAAAACCTTTAACTGCATCAGCAGGGGATAGAATCCCAAATAACATTAAGCATGCTAAAGCGCATAATACAATAAAATCAGGTCTGAAAACCTCCCTAATGAGACAAATGAGCATGACACCCACAATAGCTAAGACAGTAATGATTTCAACAGTCATCTACCTTCCTCTTTCTTAAACATTTTTTCAAGTGATTCTTTCTATCTAGCAATTTTTTAGAAGCTTGTTGCATGAATGGTAGAAAAGGTGAACGATTTTTTTCTCTGAAATATTCCCTACAAGATATGTACCTATTGTGTATTTGTTCTTAATGAGCTAGCCTATCTTTTTTCGATGTAGGTAGCGACCCTTATAAAAACAAAACCAACGTAATGATTAATAATTTACGTTGGCAAAGTTTTACGGTTAAATAATTTGTTTTTCTTTTAGGTAGTTGATTATGATCTCGGTTGCTCGGTCGATGGTGCAATCTTTTGTTTGGATGGTGATTTCGGGATTTAAGGGTTCCTCATATGGTGAATCAATGCCGGTGAATTCTCTGATTTCTCCTGATCTTGCTTTTTGGTAAAGTCCCTTAGGATCTCGTTTCTCACACTCATCTAATGGACAATCAACAAAAACTTCTATAAACTCTCCGTCTTCAAAAAGATTTCTTACTTTTTCCCTTTCTTCACGGAATGGGGATATAAAGGCAGTTACTACAATTTGGCCGCTATCGACAAATAATTTAGCTACTTCACCAATTCTGCGAATGTTTTCAAAGCGGTCTTCTTTACTAAATGTAAGTCCTTTATTAAGGCCATAGCGGATATTGTCTCCGTCTAGAATATAGCTGTGTTTTTTTAACTCAAATAATTTAAGCTCTACTGCATTAGCGAGTGTAGATTTACCCGATCCGGATAAGCCGGTAAACCAGAGTACACAGCTTTTATGTCCTTTTATCGATTGCCGATCCCCTTTACTTATAATAGTCTGGTGCCAAACAATATGATTACTCATAAGAATCTACCCCGAATTTTACCAGTTGATCACGCATTCCTTTAATGAGAATGTCGGCAACTTCTTTTCTGCTAAACTCTTTTGGTGGTCTCTCCCCGTTTCGAAGCAATTCTCTTACTTTGGTTCCAGATAAATGTATGTGATGTCTTTTTTCGTGGGGACATGTTTTGGAAGACGCCATATTTTCGCATATTTCACAGTAAAAGCTGTGCTCAAAGAATAATGTGTCAATGCCGATTTCTTCCTTTGTAAAATGATTAAAAATCGTTTGAGCATCGTATGTTCCGTAGTAATTACCAACCCCGGCATGATCTCTTCCTACAATAAAATGTGTACAACCATAGTTTTTCCTTACTAATGCATGAAAGATGGCTTCCCTTGGACCCGCATAGCGCATCGCAGCAGGAAAGACCGATAAAAAGACTCGATTTCTTGGATAATAGTTTTCTAGTAAGACTTGATAGCTCTCCATTCTAACATCACTAGAAATGTCATCAGATTTTGTATCGCCTACTAGTGGGTTGAGAAATAAACCATCGACCGTTTCTAATGCTGATTTTTGAATATATTCATGTGCCCGGTGTACAGGATTTCGTGTTTGAAATCCAACAATCGTTTTCCAGCCTAGCTCCTGGAACCTCTCTCTTGTTTTAGAAGGATCTAAGTAATATTCGGAAAACTTATCTTTCTTGGGCCTTCTCACAAGAGTGATAGGTCCACCTAGAAAAATGGAGGGACGTTCAAAAAGTCTTTTTACCCCTGGATGGTTAAGGTCTGTCGTTTGATAGACTAATTGGGCTTCTAAGTTTTTATCAGGAATATATTTATCTAATACGGTCATCTTACCGTATACCATTCCATCCTTCATTAGTTTAATGTCATCTCCAAGAGAGATATTAAGGGAATCTTCCGCATTTACTGGTAGTGTAATTGGGATACTCCAAGGAAGACCGTTTGTTAGGCGCATGGAGGTGACAACTGAATCGTAATCTTCTCTACATAAAAAACCAACAAGGGGGCTGTATGCTCCAATAGCAATTAACTCTAAGTCACTAAGGGACACAGAATCTAGTTCGATTCCATACAGTGCCGGGTCCACCTTTTTAAGGGGCTTAAATTGTTGTACTAATTTTCCACCATGTGGTTGTATATTCGTCATTAATTCCAACCCTCCACTAGTGAGTGTTAAGCCTGATGTAGGCCACATTCTTTTTTGTTTGTACTAGCCCATCTGCCAGCTCTAGAATCTAATTCATCCTCAACTGGAATGGTACATGTCTTGCAGCCAATGCTTGGATAATTTTGATCATGAAGTTCGTTATAAGGTAGTTGATTGATCCGAATGTAGCTCCAAACATCGTCCCAGGTCCAATGGATTAATGGACAAACTTTAATGATATTAAATTTATCATCTTTATTTATATATTGAACATTCCTTCTAGTATCAGACTGATCCCTCCTTAGACCAGATATCCATGCATGAACTCCTGATAATTGCAAAGAGAGGGGGTCTACTTTTCGAAGTTTGCAGCAAAGATTAGGGTTTACCTCCCAAAGTTTCTCACCAAATTGTTCTGCTTGTTCTGCCAAACTTAAACGAGGTTTAATGAGCTCAATCTTTAAAGTAGGGTACTTGTTTTTTATTTTTTCAATTAATTCATACGTCTCTTTGAAGTGGACATCTGTATCTAAAAAAATGATTCTAGCATTCTTATTTATTTTTGATATTAAATCAATTAACACCATGCCTTCTGCTCCAAAACTGCAAGCATAAACAATTTGGTCTTGGTACTCCTGGTAGGCCCACTTAAGAACATTCATAAAATCTTTTAACTCATTATTTATTTTTAGGGCTTCATTGTTATCCCATGTTTCATATGTTAACAATGTTTTCACCACCTTTTTTGTTAATGTAACAGGCTGTTGATCATTGAAGTGACTTGAGATAATTTTGTCGCGAGTGGTTAATAAAACAGCCTAATACTCTTAAAAGACCTATAGGCAGATTATTCAATTTTATAGAGAGTGTGAAATAAAATAGCCTAATTAAATTGCTAGTGGTCTAGGTACCTTTATGGTGCTGGGTGAATATACTTGTTTTTAGTTAAGGCTGTTTTCGAATGGTTTGTTGTCTTTCGTAAGGAGGGTGAAAATGGATATACAGATTGTTCAAGGAAATGAGATAGAGTTAGAGAATTCTACTGTGAATATTGTGATTGATGTAATCCGAGCATTCACCGTTGCGCATCATGCATTCCTACAGGGAGTAGATAAAATATTATTGGTAAAATCGGTTGAAGAGGCTTTCCAAATAAAAAATGATCATCAAGATTATCTGTTGGCTGGAGAAATAAAAGGCTTACCTATAGAAGGTTTTCAATTAGATAACTCTCCCTATCGTATACAACATGAGGAAGTAAGAAGGAAAACGCTCGTCCAAAGAACGACAAACGGAGTAAAGGCAACCTTGAACTCACTTAACGCAGATGATGTGTTTGTGACTGGCTTTTCTAACGCAAGAACAACAGCTAGATATATTCAAAAGCTTTTAAGAGATAAAAAAGATTCTACTGTCCATATTATTGCATCTCATCCTACTAGTGATGATGATCTTGCTTGTGCTGAGTATATTAAGGGATTGCTTGAAGGTAATGAGAACGTAACTCCCAAACATGTAATTAAGAGAATTAATGAATCAGAGGTAGCTAAGAAGTTCTTTGACTCCACTATGCCTGAATTCAATTCTACTGATTTGCTTTATTGTACAAAGGAAATAGAAAGTAGCTTTGTGATGAGAGTGAATATGAAAAATGAAATACCTACGATTGAGAGGATTGATGTATGAAGGTAAAACTAGATTTACCCATACGAAATGTAAAGCCAAGAACGTCTGGAATTACCGTGTTAATTGATAATGGAGTTCCACTACAGTCTTTTAAAGATACCATTCTTTCTAATTCAGAGTTAGTTGATTTTGTGAAATTTGGCTGGGGAACTTCATTAGTTACTAAAACTTTAGAAGAGAAAATTGCTTGTTTAAAAGAGAACGCTATTGACTATTTTTTTGGTGGTACATTATTTGAAAAGTTTCTGAGTCAACATAAGTTAACAGAATACTACGATTACTGCCGCTTTCACGATTGTAAATACATTGAAATCTCAAATGGAACTTACCCACTATCAAACAAAGAAAAAGCCAAATACATCTCAGAATTTTCAAAAGAGTTTTATGTATTAAGTGAAGTGGGGCATAAAGACAGTGCTGCCTCTAGCCAAATTAGTTCGGAGCAATGGCTTGAATATATCCAAGAAGACCTTGAAGCTGGATCTACAAAAGTAATTACAGAGGCAAGGGAGAGTGGAACAAGTGGCATTTGCGCAAGTAACGGGGATATTAAAGGGAACATTATTGATGCTATTCTTTCGTCTTCCCTCTCTGTAGAAAATATTATTTTTGAGGCACCAACCAAACAAATGCAAACGTATTTTATCTCTTTAGTGGGGCCAAATGCAAACCTTGCTAATATTCCTTTTTCCCATCCTATCCCTTTAGAAACTCTTCGCTTAGGACTCAGGTCAGATACTTTCCATTTATTTTAGGAGTGATGAATGATGAGAGAAACAAATAAAGTGTTCCATCTAGCCATCCCATGTAAAGAGCTAGAGGAAACAAAGGATTTCTATGAAAAATTAGGTTGTAAGCTTGCCAGACAATACGATGACAGAGTCACTTTTAACTTTTTTGGCGATCAAGTCGTTTGTCATTTGAATCCAGAGGGAATCGACTTAGAACCGAAAATGTATCCGCGCCATTATGGAGTTACTTTTACGAATCGTAGCGAATTTGATCAATTATTACAATATGCAACGGAGAATAACCTTCCATTCTTCAAAAAACCGATGGTAAGGTTTGAAGGTAAAAGAGAGGAGCATGTCACTTTTTTCTTGATTGACCCTTCGAATAATTTATTAGAATTTAAATATTATCATGATGTTGAAATGGTTTATTAGGAGTTGCTAAAAGTGGTTCAAGTAAAACCACTTTTTTCTTCTTATTGTCAATTATAAATGCTTTTAAAAGTGTAGAAAAATTGGGCGTTCAGAAACAAAAATCTTTGCTAATTTTTGTTTTGGACAATTTTTAATCGGGAAGAGAATAAATAAATAAATAACAAGTTAAAATATCGGTTACCTTAACCGTTTATATAAATGGAGCGTCCACACAGTTTTGTGGACGCTCTTTGGTGTTTTTTAGGGATCAGAATGCTCTGATGGAGTCTATAATGAATTATTTTGATGTATAACTTTTCTTTTTAAAGGGTAATCCTAAGGGTCCCACCTTTTAAATGGGCGTTTAAGAGGTCGAATGTTTAAGGAGGTTCTCAGGTGGTATAAAACAGTACAAGCACAACAAGCTTACGAATGTTTCTAATCCAAATAAAAAACGGAGGTTGATTCTATGTTAAGTTTACTATGGTCTTTAATTATTGGAGGTATCATAGGTTGGTTAGCTGGTTTAATCACCGGTAGAAATGTTCCAGGCGGAGTGATTGGAAATATTGTTGCTGGATTTATTGGGGCGTGGTTAGGTTCATTAATTTTTGGAAACAGAGGTCCTGAAGTTGCCGATTTTTCCATTGTACCTGCCCTCATTGGAGCAATTATCTTAGTGTTTTTACTAAGCTTGATTATGAGAGGTATGCGTAAAACCACTTAACTGATTAAAGAAGAAAGACCATTATTATGGCTAAAAAAATAAAGTCCACACATAACAGAAGCGTGTGTCAATGGAAGGCACACGCTTCTTCTCTATATAGAATAAGGATCAATGTTCTTGAAAATAGGTGGTTGGTCAAGGAAGGGGGCATGACATTCGATTTCTTCCATAGTTAATGGATGTTTGAACTCCATTTTAACTGCATGAAGTGCCTGACGTTTATAAATTCTAGTTCCTCCATATAAGTCATCCCCTAATAATGGATGACCAATATGACTTAAATGGACTCTTATTTGATGTGTTCTTCCTGTATTTAGCTGGCACTTAAC
Organism: Robertmurraya mangrovi; assembly: GCF_034427655.1. Taxonomy (NCBI): domain Bacteria; kingdom Bacillati; phylum Bacillota; class Bacilli; order Caryophanales; family Bacillaceae; genus Robertmurraya; species Robertmurraya mangrovi. Next base: position 13,701 of record NZ_JAXOFX010000018.1, on the reverse strand, counting down.
AAGTGTCCTTTTCTCTTTATTATAACGGTCTATAACGGTGAAGTGAGTAACCGCATGCTGCCCACGTGGAGAAACTCTCCTCCTAGTTGGATGGTGACGGTCAGCTCCTATCGGTTCATTGATAGTTCCACTTTTCTTATTTAGCAATCCTTGTACAAGGGCCAAATAAGTTCGCTTGATTTTCCTTTCCTCAAGCATTTTATCTAAAATGGAACCTATCAAGGAGTGTTTGGCAAAAAGGATAGCACCCGTTGTATCTCGATCTAAACGGTGTATATGTTTAACTTGTCGGTTTTCTCCCTTTACTTGTAAGTAAAAAGCAACTGCATTAGCAAGGGTATTGGACTGCTCAGGTTGGTTAGGATGGGTATCAATGCCTGCAGGTTTATTCACAATTAACAGGTGGTCATCCTCAAAAAGAATATCGATATCTATGTTTTGTGGGATTACCCCATAGTCCTCGGGTGTGAACAATTTAATTGATAACGGATCGCCCGTTTGTAGTGGACGGTTCCATTGAGGTGGTTGTCCATTTATAAGAATATTTTTTTCCATACGAAATAAATGAATTTGCTTTTTAGAAACCTTCCAATGATCTCTTAATAATTGATCTAACGTATAGCTACTCCACTCCTCTGGAATAACTAACTCAAACCATTCTCCTTTTTTACTCGTTTTTATCATACTAACTCCTATCCTACTGAATGAATTCAAATAATTTTTGTTGGCCAGGTAAATATATCCATAGAGTATATTGGCTCAGTCTAAAGAATAATGTTAACTAAGTAGGTTTTGATATTAACTAAGCTACTCCTATTATTTAACCGTGTTGATTGGAGCGGATGGTGCTTGACTCCTGCGGGAGCAGCGGTCCAGGGGAGACCCCACAGGTGCGACAGCACCGAGGAGGCTCCCCGACCGCCCCGCGGAAAGTTAGCACCAGGAGCGGAAATCAACATCCAAACAAAAGAGAACTAACTTCTTTTGTAAAGGCCTAGATTATTAACAAAAATTGACTCAATATTAGCTTAAATATACAATAAATGGGCAGAAAGACTTGTGTATTCATTAAGAAAATTTTACAAAATAATCACTAAGTCTCTTTAAATGTAAGAAAATACCTGGTACGTGGGGATAATTACCACCCTCTAAAATCAATTTTTGTGTTATTCTTATTTTATATTATTACGATTAGATTACCAAAGGTGGGTTATTAGTGAAGATTGTTTTTGCGTCTACACCAGACCAAGAAGAAAAGATAAGGGAATTAGTAAATTCTTTTTATAGTAACATTTTTCCTCTTTACTTCTCGGACAATGAAATAGACAGTTTTAGACGTTTAAAGGTATTACATACAACTTCAAGACACTTTGAGTATTTTGGTACATTAAAGGAAGCTTATCATGTCATCACTAGTTTACAAACTATAATTTCTATTCTAGAGACAAAGCCATCCCACAAATACCAGCATATTTTTTGTAAAAATGTGACTACACTTAAAGAGTATGGACTTTTCTTCCCTTTTGATTTTTCTCAGTTTATTGAGGAAAACAACTTTGAACGTAACGTATTTAGTGTCTATACAAAAGCAGCTAATGAATTGCTAGTATAAAATAAAACCGCCTACAAAGAATTTGTAGGCGGTTTTATTTTATTTCTTGGAATTTTCGTTTAACCAAGCTTCAAATTCTGGTTTTTCGTGGTAGCCAACGATTCTAGCCGTTTCTTTACCACCTTTGAATTGTACAAGTGTTGGAGTAGATTCGATTAAATATTTATCCCAACCATTTTCAAATTCTAATAAATTAAACTGAACAACATCTACTCCCATTTCTTCAGCTAAAGGAGCCAGTATTGGAGTCGTTCTTTGACAATGTGGACAAGTAGAAGCATAGAAATACACAGTTAAATCTTCACCGTTTTCAAGTCTTTTATCTAATTCATCAGGTAAGATTAAGTTTTGGTAATTTGGGTCATCTAATAGTTTCACGGTTTCTGGGTGTAAGGTGTCTTTACCGTATGGATTATCAGCCACTTTTTCCTCATTTTGCATTTTAGTTAAAAAACTAACACCTACGAATAATGCAATGATAATAGCTAGGAAGATTGCTACTTTTTTCATTGTGTTTCCTCCTTCGTCTTTTTCCAAATCATATAGCTACATACAAAAATAATGATAAATGCAACTAATGCTAAAAACGGGATTGTAATAAATCCTAACCAATTAATGTATTGACCCGTACATGGCACTCGTCCACATGCTGGAGCGGTATCAGCTAAGAAAGCTAGTTTCTGAAGTGAGTAGTGATAGAGTGAAATACCAGCACCAATAATGGATAAAATCATTGTATAAAATGCGATTTTAAAATCTTTCTTTACAGTGGCTATTCCAAGAATGACAACGAAAGGATACATTAATATTCTTTGATACCAACAAAGCAAGCAAGGTTCGTATTGACGAATTTCAGAGAAATATAAACTTCCAAACATAGCAATCACTGATGAGGCCCATGCAATAAATAGGATGTTTTCTCTTTTGTCGTTTTTGTTTTGCGCCATATGTTTCTCCTTAAATAGTTAAGTAAGTAAGAGACATCTACTGCTAGGCCCTATTATCGAAAAGGGTTAAATTCAACAGAACTCTTACACATTTTCTTATTATAAGACCAATTAGTTTACTTGTATATTAACTACATCACAAGGTCATTCTTTTTTACCTGTTAATCCATAAAAGAAAAACTGCATAAACTCTTTTGTAAAACGATTAATTTGTTCGGATGACTGAAAAAGATTTGTTTGATTTATGACGCTATTTGTTAATGAATTAAGGATAAACAAAATGGTGTCTTTTGATAGGTCTTTTGAAATAATGCCGCTATCTTTTCCGCTTTCTAAAAACTCATATAGAAGAGGCATGGTTTTACTATAGGCAAATTCCTGAAAGAGCTTGGCCACTTGTGGGTTCTCCGTAAGAATGGTCTTCAAAAATTCTGGACTGAGCTCTTTAGTGCTTTCTATTTTCAAATGAATGAGTTTTTCCATTTTTTCTTCAAAAGAGAGAGGACTTTGTGTTAATTGAATAAAGTCTGTTAATTGGTTCTCCAAATAGTTATTCATTACATCGTAAACTAATTCGTCCTTGCTACCAAAATAATTATAAATGGTGACTTGAGAAACATTTGCTTTCTTGGAGATTTCCTGTATGTTCACTTTTTGTATCCCGTATTTTGTAAACAAGCTAAAAGCGGCTTGTCTTATTTGATTCATTTTATTCAGTTTTCTACGCTCAAACCCGTTCATTTTTTCACCTCTTTATTAATTCTAAGGAATAAAGAGTATTTATTCAAATTTCTCAGCTTAGGGTAATATATAAAGATATTGTGAACATAGAGGTTCAATCGAAGTGAAAATATTTGAAATGATTTTTTCTAGTTAAAATGTTAGGTATAATGATTTCGTATCTTTTTTATTCTATCATGTGAGCTTAAACAGTATATTAAGTAGGTATTGGATTTTTTTAGGTTTACTCGATATTTGTCACATTTATGAGAATCATTTTTACAGGAGTCTCTTTTAAAAGAGAGAATTTATGAGTAAAGGCTCTTTTTAGTGGTAATGGTGTTTGACCCGAGAGCTTTTCCTCTTTATTAAACTAAATAAAGATTAGGGAGAATAACCTTAGGAGGGTATAAAATGAACTGGAAAACAGTAGCTGATACTTGGCTTCAATATGAATCATTAGATAAAGAGTTACGAACTCAACTAGAAAAACTTAATGATAAAGAGAAAGAAGAAGCATTTTATAAAAACCTAGAATTTGGTACGGGTGGAATGCGTGGAGAAATAGGTGTGGGAACGAACAGAATGAATCTTTATACGGTTCGAAAAGCATCAGCCGGTTTAGCAGCATACATAGAGCAATTTGGTTTGGAAGCAAAAAAACGTGGTGTAGTGATTGCATACGATTCTCGTCATAAATCTAAAGAGTTTGCCATGGAATCAGCTAAGACATTAGCTACTAGAGGAATTCAGGCGTATGTATTTGATGAATTGAGACCAACTCCTGAGCTTTCCTTTGCGTTACGCTATTTAAACGCCTTTTCAGGTATTGTTATTACGGCAAGCCACAATCCACCTGAATATAATGGGTATAAAGTGTACGGGCCGGATGGCGGGCAATTACCACCTGAAAGTGCTGATATCGTTATATCCAAAGTGAATGAGATTGAAAATGAGCTTTTACTTGAAGTAGGAAATGAACAAGACTTTCTAGAGAGCGGTTTAATTAAAATGATTGGAGAAGAAGTGGACCAGGCTTACCTGGAAAAGCTATTAACCATTTCAGAAAATCCGTCAATTGGTGAAGAATCAGATATTCAAATTGTATTCACTCCATTACACGGAACAGCAAATAAGTTGGTTAGAAGAGGGTTGGAAGCATTAGGTTATAAAAATGTACAGATTGTTAAAGAGCAGGAGCTTCCGGATCCTGAGTTTTCAACAGTTAAAAGTCCAAATCCAGAAGAATCTGCCGCATTTGAGTTGGCGATTAGAGATGGTAAGAAAGTGGATGCAGATCTATTAATCGCAACGGATCCAGATGCTGACCGTCTTGGAATTGCTGTGAAAAATAATGAGGGCGAGTATGTTGTATTAACAGGGAATCAGACGGGTGCTTTGCTACTTCACTATATATTAACGAATAAAAAAGAAAAAGGAACACTTCCTGAAAATGGTGTGATGTTAAAAACGATTGTTACCTCCGAGCTAGGACAGGTAATAGCTACCTCCTTTGGTGTTAAAACCATCGATGTATTAACTGGTTTTAAATTTATTGCTGAAAAGATAAATGAATATGAAAAAACGGGTGAATATCAATATTTATTTGGTTATGAAGAAAGTTATGGTTATTTAATAGGTGATTTTGCTAGGGATAAAGATGCTGTGCAAGCAGCTTTATTGGCGACAGAAGCTTGTGCCTATTATAAGAAAAAAGGTTTGTCCTTGTATGATGCACTGCTAGAAATATTTAGAGAGTACGGTGTTTATCTAGAAGGCCTTCGTTCTCTTACTTTAAAAGGGAAAGAAGGAGCTGAAACCATTCAACAAACTTTAGCTTCTTTTAGAAGAGAACCATTAACTGCTTTAGGGACATTAAAAGTGACTAAACATGAAGATTATTTAACTAGTATTCGAGTAGTGGAAGGTAAGGAAGAAAACATTGATTTACCAAAATCTAATGTATTAAAGTACTACTTTGAAGGCGGCTCTTGGGTTTGTTTAAGACCTTCAGGTACCGAGCCGAAAATTAAGTTTTACTTTGGAGTAAATAGCGGTACATTAGAAGAAAGTATTCAAAAGTTAAAAGAGATTGAAGACGGTTTTATGAATACGGTTGACGGGAAAATGAAAAGCATAACAGAAGTAAACTAAACAGTAGGGTGATCTTTTTAGATCACCCTTATTGTTTTTTTTTTTTGAAATATTTGAATTCTAAACATTTTTACTTCTTAAATATCCCCTATATCATTCTTCCCATTCTCCTACTTTAGTTGTAGGAATCTTCATGCAAATGACTAAGGTCAAGAAACAAAAAACAAGTTATAATGGAAAAAAATCCTTTTTTAGGAGGAATAAAAGTGATACGGGAGCAGGGCCTTTCCGAAGTTCAAATTTTAAAAGAGATTGCGGAGCTTTTAAATGAAGGTACGGCAGTCAACCAAACATTAAGTGAAGTACTGAAAAAATTATTGCATGTTACTGGGTTAGAAACCGGTTGGATTTTTTTAATTGATGATAAAGGAAAATACGTGTTAAGTGCTCAAGAAACATTGCCGCCAGCTTTATCTATTAGTAATTGTGAACCTATGTGTAACGGGGATTGTTGGTGCATTGATCGATATAATGATGGCAGGTTAGAAAAAGCGACAAATATTATTGAATGTAAAAGAATTGAAGACGCCATTGAGTATAAAACAGGAGAAACAAATGGTTTAACCCATCATGCCTCAGTTCCACTTAGAGTTGGTCAAGAGAAATTTGGAATCTTAAATGTAGGCTCTCCACATAAGGTCCATTTCACCAAAAAGGAATTAGATTTGTTGGAAGCAATTGCTTTTCAAATAGGGTCGGCTTTAAAAAGAATGATGTTAACGATTAGAGAACAAGAAAATGCCTTAACAGCTGAACGAAACCGCCTAGCTCGTGATTTGCATGATTCAGTTAATCAACTTTTGTTTTCGTTAAGCCTTACAGCAAGGGGCGGAATGGAAATGACAAACGACCCGGATGTTAAAGAGACTTTTTCCTATATACGTGATTTGTCACAGGAAGCTTTAAGTGAAATGCGGGCACTCATTTGGCAGTTAAGACCCCGGGGCTTAGAGAATGGATTAATTAGTGCCTTAAATGCCTATGGACAAATGTTGGGACTAAAAGTAATAAGTGAGGTTAAAGGGGTTGTCTGTCTACCATGTAAGGCGGAAGAAACCCTTTGGAGAATAGGTCAAGAGGCACTAGCCAACTGTAAAAAGCACTCTGGTGAATTGAATATTACTCTTCAGTTCATTTCTGAAAATCAAAAAGTAAAAATGTTGATCTCGGATAAAGGTTGCGGATTCAACTATGATGAAAATAAAGAGCTTCCTTCACTGGGCTTAAAAAGCATGAAAGACCGTACAGAAGCTTTGGGTGGAACCTTTATTTTAAAAAGTAAGCCAGGTGATGGGACAACTATAGAGATACACATTCCGAACTAAGGTGGGGGAGAAAGATGACGATAAAACTGTTAATTGCAGACGATCATCATGTTGTTAGAAGAGGTCTTGTTTTTTTTCTAAAAACACAATCAGAAATTGAAGTGGTAGGGGAAGCAAAAAACGGTCAAGAAGCCATTCAAATGTCAGAATCACTTAAACCAGATATGATTTTAATGGATTTAGATATGCCAATTATGAACGGCATAGAAGCAACGAAAGTCATTAAGAGTAAGCAACCAGAAGTGAGAATCATGATTCTTACAAGTTTTTCAGATCAGGATCACGTAATCCCAGCTATAGAAGCAGGGGCATCAGGATACCAATTGAAAGACATCGAGCCGGATGAATTAGTTAAGGCAATCATCCAACTAAAGAATGGTGAGAATCAACTCCATCCTAAGGCTACTTCTCATTTATTATCTCATTTAACGAATAAAAAAGACGATGAAAAAAAATCACTTGAAGAATTAACAAAAAGAGAAATTGAAGTGTTAAAAGAGATTGCTAAGGGTAAAAGCAATAAAGAAATAGCAACTTCCTTATTTATAACGGAGAAAACAGTAAAAACACATGTATCAAATGTATTAGCCAAGCTAAATTTAGGAGATCGTACACAAGCAGCCCTATATGCGGTAAGGAACGGCATAGTGCAGTCATAAAACTACAACTTAAGTCGTAGATAGAACGAATAACTATTAGACCATGTAAGTAGGAAAAGTTCCCCCTTATATCTGATTTTACTAAGTCGATCTCTACCTTATAATGAGAGTATAGAAAAGGAGAGATTATCATGAAATTACTTATTATAAATGGAAGTCCCCGTCAAAAAGGGAGAACTGGAATTGCTACAAGATTTATGGCAAGAAAATATCAAATGGATTTACTTGATCTAAGTACAAGTGATATTCCTTTATATAATGGTGAAGAGTCTCAAGGTCAACTAGCATCTGTAAAGAAACTTCGTGAACAGGTAAAAGAAGCAGATGGAGTTATTTTAGCTTCTCCAGAGTACCATAGCGGTATGAGCGGAGCGTTAAAAAATGCCATTGACTTTTTAGGAAGTGATCAATTTGCTCATAAGCCAGTGGCATTATTAGTTGTTGCTGGTGGAGGCAAAGGCGGGATTAACGCTTTAAATAATATGAGAACGGTAGGAAGAGGCGTGTACGCAAATGTCATTCCTAGACAATTAGTGTTAGATCCACATTGCTTTAATTATGAAGAGGATGGATTAAATGAAGATTCTGCTGTTATGGTAGATAACTTAGTTTCTGAATTAAAAATGTATGTTCAAGCATTTTCACAAATGGAAATAAAGAAATAACGATTTGATAGAAACCTTAAAAAACACGATTCCAATAGGAACCGTGTTTTTTTTGGTGGAATTCTTTTTGAACCATTACCCCATGGTGTAAGTTGTATCAAGCAAGTCATCTTTTGCCAAATTTTCGTTTGCATGGTCGATGTAACGAAGTAAAGAATATAAATGTTTTTCAATTACTGTATAGTCTTTTTCAAAGTTATAGGCGTGAAGGAAGTGTTCAATCTTCTTCGAAAGGAACTGATCCTTTGTTCGGACCATTAAAATCAATAAATTATCCCATTCTGATCGATGGGTATAATATAACGCTCGGTCATAATCTTGATTCATCGTCTCTCCTCCTCTTAAGGAGTTGATTTTATTGTATGTAGTAACGTTAAGAAAATCACTTTGCAAATGTTGACACTTTGATATATCAAGCTTTTCAACATTTACCTGAATAAATCTAACTCTCAAAAATTTGAATATAAATTTCGTTATTTGGCACATTAAATATTTGAATAAGAGGGAAAAAGGTGTTCAAATGAAAAAAATATGGTTCATGACTTTGGTTATAATTCTAACTTTTCCAAGTATCTCTTTGGCTGATAAAAAAGATATCGTAGATCCAACTGTTATATATACATATAAAAAACTTGAAGAAGATATTAGAGCAATTCAGAAAAAGTATCATAAAAATTTAGAGGTTAAAGTAATCGGTAAAAGTCATTTTGGAAGAAAAATTTACGCAGCAAAGCTAGGTAAGGGGAAAAAGAGTATTTTTCTAATTGGTTCCCATCATGGGAGAGAATGGCTTACAACAACGTTAATCATGAAGATGTTAGAGGAATATACAAAATCTTATTCAAAAGGGAAGGATTATGGAGAGTATTCGACTAGCATCTTAGATGAGGTATCAATCTGGTTTATACCGATGCTTAACCCTGATGGAGTTACCATTCAACAAGGATTTATAGAAGAGTTTCCAAAGTATTACCAATTGAGACTATTAATGATTAATCAGTTTAAGGAAGACTTTTCAAGATGGAAAGCAAATGGAAAAGGGATTGATTTGAATAGACAATACCCTGCTGGCTGGGACCAGTTAAACGAAAAGCCAGCTTTTCCATCTTACCAATTTTATAAAGGGAGAAAGCCGGTTCAAGCAAGAGAAGTGAAAATAATGACCGATTTTACAAAAGAAAAAAAGCCGCTGCTTGCTGTAGCTTATCATTCCTCCGGCCGAGAAATATATTGGGAATACAAAAATGGAAAACATTTAGATAGAGACTACATCTTTGCTAAAAAGACATCAAATTTGACCGGTTATAGATTAGCGAAGCCTTCTAAAAAAGCGTCCGGCGGTGGATACACAGATTGGTTTATCACTAATTTTCATAGGCCAGCACTGACAATTGAGATTTGTCCAATTGTAAAAGAAACGAATCCCCCACTTTTAACCTTTCAAGAAGAGTGGTCTAGAAATAAATTCGTTGGAATTATGTTAGCTCGTGAATCAAAAAGGATTATAGAGAGAAAATAATAAAAAAAATCTGGAGGTAACATGATGTTAAAACGAGTTCTATCAGTAATGTTTACACTTTTGCTGACTGTTTCTTTATTAGTACCAGTAGTAAATGCAGAGCAACAACAGCCAGGTTATGCGAAATATGGAAGAATTGCTACATCGGTAGTTAAAGAAGATTATCCTGGTGAAGAAGTGGTCGAGTATAAATACTTAGGCAGAGAAACATCTCCTGAAAAACTGGTAGTTGATTCATTTAGATTTGAAGTAATGAAAGCTGGAAAGCCTCAAGTGGTTGTTGTTAAAGTGTCACATGATCCTAAAAACGATAAAAATCTATATATTTCTTTAATAGAACAAAATCAGTAAGCAAAAAGGTTATTCTCTAGTGAGGATAGCCTTTTTTTATGGAGCAATTTTCTCTTTTTGAAACGGCTAATTCATCATTTATAGTTTTTTTTCATACATTGTGATAAGTACTTTTCCTATTTGTTAATAACTTTTTACCTTTCCTACTGCTTAGTTGCCTCGTGATTAATATTAAGGGGGAGAAACGAATGAGAGAAGAGGAGCGTAAGGCACTCGAATATGCTATTGAAGAAATTACTGATATTGCCAAAGGGTTTGGCTTAGATTTTTATCCGATGAGATATGAAATTTGCCCTGCAGATATTATATATACATTTGGAGCATACGGAATGCCAACTCGATTTTCCCATTGGAGTTTTGGAAAGCAATTTCATAAAATGAAGCTTCATTATGACCTTGGTTTATCAAAGATTTATGAACTTGTTATAAACTCTAATCCTTGTTATGCCTTTTTGTTAGATTCTAATTCATTAATCCAAAACAAACTCATTGTTGCTCACGTTCTAGCTCACTGTGATTTCTTCAAAAATAATATACGTTTTCAAAATACTAAGCGTGACATGGTGGAAAGTATGTCCGCAACAGCTGAGAGGGTTAGAAGATACGAAATTGAACACGGGAAACAAGAGGTAGAAAAATTTCTAGATGCCGTTTTGGCAATTGAGGAACATATTGATCCGTCGTTGATGCGTCCTAAATTATCTTGGACGTTAGAAGATACAGAATATGAGGAAGAAGAGCAAACTCAAACGAGTCCATATGATGACTTGTGGAACCTAGACGATAAGAAAAACAGTAAATCGGATAAAAAGAAAAAGAAACGAAAATTTCCTCCTCAGCCTGAAAAGGACTTGTTGCTTTTTATAGAGAGTTACAGTAGGGAATTAACAGACTGGCAACGTGATATTTTAACGATGATGAGAGAAGAAATGCTATATTTCTGGCCACAGCTTGAAACGAAAATCATGAACGAAGGCTGGGCTTCCTTCTGGCATCAAAGAATTCTACGCGAGATGGATTTAACCTCGGCTGAAGCATTAGAATTTGCTAAGCTAAACGCTGGAGTAGTCCAACCGTCAAGAACGAGCATCAATCCGTATTATCTGGGCTTAAAAATCTTTGAAGATATTGAAGAACGTTACGATAATCCAACAGAGGAAATGAAAAGGCGTGGAGTAAAGCCAAACTCAGGCCGGGAAAAAATGTTTGAAGTACGTGAGATTGAATCAGATATTTCGTTTTTAAGGAATTACCTTACAAAAGATTTGGTCATGAGAGAAGACATGTATCTATTCCAAAAGCAAGGTAAGGACTATAAAGTTGTGGATAAGGCATGGGAAAATGTGAGAGATCAATTAGTGAACATGAGGGTAAATGGTGGATTCCCTTATTTAACCGTAACCGATGGGGACTATTTAAAAAATGGGGAACTCTATATTAAGCATTCGTATGAAGGGATAGAGTTGGACACCAAGTATTTAGAGAAAGTTATGCCGTATATCCAGCAGCTTTGGGGAAGAAGTGTCCATATGGAAACGGTGATAGAAGGTAGGAATATGCTTTATACGTATGATGGGAAAGGTATTCATCGGAAGTATTTATAAGTAATGAAGACCCACTGAGAGGAGTGGGTCTTTTTATAAGTTAAGATTTACTTACTTCTCTTGAAATTCATCAAGGATTTCTAAGGCAGCTCTTTCCCCTGATTGTAAAGCACCCTCCATATATAGTCTCCACTCCGTTGAAGTTTCTGTTCCTGCCCAATGCAATGGACCAATTGGTGTAAATAATGCCCCGCCATAATTGGATAAGATCTCTGGAGGAAAGTGGGTTCCATATCCTCCCTGTGTCCATTCTTCTTTATCCCAATCCTTCTCTATGTATTCGATGGGGTTTCTTGCTCCTAGTCCTAATAGGGATTCTAAATAATGTAGGATAGTCGACTTTCTTTGTTCCATGCTAAATGTTCTTAATTCAATAGCATTCGGGCCTGTAGTAAAGCAAGTTAAGACACCATATTGTAAATGATGTTGAGAGGTATCAACAATTAGTTGAAGCCATTTATTATCAGAAAGATAAGTACCTCTAAAACTGTCTTTTTTCCAAAAAGGTTGATTATACATAATAATGGTCTTAATAACATGTGAGGAAGGGAGTGAACTGATAAGTCTATACTTTTCTTTCGGAAGCGGTGGAGAAAATGAAATTTTATTAATAAGGTGTATAGGAACAGTAAGAATCACTTTTTTTGCTTGGAAGGTATCTTTACTAGTCTCGACAATGGCCATGTCCTCGTTATAAATAATTTTTTTTACCGGGGAACCTATCACAATTTTATCTAAGCATGGACGGGCAAGTTCCTCCACAATCACTTGTGTTCCCTTTTTAAGCCATTTCTCTTCCGCGGACATCATACTTTTGATCGAACCTGTAGTTTTAATACACCATAGGGCATCAAGCATCGATAATTGTTCCAGCTCCATACAGCTTCCTTCTAGTGCCATCATTTTATAAAAAGATGTTACACCTTTGTTTTTTATATGCTCACTTAACCACTGCTCCATTGAAAATTGATCAAGTTTAGTGAGAGTTTCAGACTGAAAGGGAGGCACAGATGGGATTTCTTTTAATAACTTGTTAAACGTGTTCCTTGTTTTCCATAATTCATATAACCCACCAAATGGTATAGGAGGAATTTTCACATAGCTAGTTTTCCTTCTACCTAATAAATCATAGGTTGAATGGTCCGTGGATTGAATGGTTTCAAATTGAAATGCTTTTACAAGACTAGAAATACGTTTTTGTTTTGAACTAATCCATTGCCCGCCTAAATCCACAAAAAGTTGATCCGTTAATTTTAAGGTATGAACCCTACCGCCTATGCGATCCTGGGCTTCAATGATTTTAAAATTTGTTATTCCTTGTTGGCTGAGGATAAAAGCCGAGTATAGACCAGATAAGCCTGCCCCAATTATTAAAACATCCAAAGCATTTCTCATTAATTATCACCATTTATAATGTTTAGGATATAGAAGTGTTTAATTTCGAATGTTTTGTTAGAACAATGATATGTATTTAGATTGGATTGTTTTTGTATTTATTAAACTAAGGAATGAAAAATAAAACAGGATTAATTGTGCAAATGGAAAAGTTACGTTCTATGTTGTCGTAGTGTTAGTTGCTATGATTGATAGGTTCTTTTCGAGAATAATGAAAAGTTAGGGAAAGTAGCATAAGTATATTAAAGAATAAAAGGTAAACAAGATTAGGTGAATTGTTTTCCTTCTTTATTCTAAGATTCAGTGATTACAGTGATAATTTCCAGAAATACGCAGTTGAATATGTTGAGCTAAATTGTTAAGATAAGATTCTTGCTGCAGAGGAAATAGTTTGGAATTCCTAATTGTAGCTGATATTCCTTTTTCGTGTTTACTTATAACTTGTTGACTAATAGTACTGAGAATGTTAGGATGATACTCCGCTATCTTAACAATTCTTTTTTAAAAAAGTTATTGACGAAAAAGTAAAGCGGATGTTATAGTATAAAAGTTGTCTTCGAGAGAAGGTAACCCAAGATTGTTCTTTGAAAACTGAACGAATCATACGTCAACGTTTAATCTTATTATTTTAAGAGCTAAATCTTACTCTTTATTGGAGAGTTTGATCCTGGCTCAGGACGAACGCTGGCGGCGTGCCTAATACATGCAAGTCGAGCGAAGTTTTAAAAGCTTGCTTTTGAAACTTAGCGG
>NZ_JAXOFX010000017.1:0-114362 GCF_034427655.1 Robertmurraya mangrovi | reverse complement strand
CCACGCTTCCTCCAGCCCTTATCTCACGATAAGTACCTTGCGCTTCCTTAGTGGTTGGTCGATGTGTACCCCCACAGTGGACTTTCACCACCTAGATAATTGCCATGCCTGGCACACAAGAAAAAGAAGTTCTCGATAAAATGAGAACTTCCTTCAAAAAATATTAATCATATTTTCTATTAATGTTATACACTTTCCAAGTTGAACTCTTACTGTCTTTGCTTAAGTAAAGTGTGTACGTATAATACCCATCCATTTCATTTAATACATATTGGCTTACTGATAAATAATCCTTACCATTCTTTTGGTAGTAAGTAACCTTTGGCTTTTTAGGATTATATTCTAAATTCCAATCAAATAATTCAACTGAAGTTCCCCAAATCGATGTTTCTAGTACGGTGTACAATTGGTTTCCGTATTTATCTGTTCCATATGGAAGCATGTTTTGATGAAAATGGGCTTCAATATACTTCTTCGTATATCCTTTAGACATAATTGTTTCGTACTGCTTTTTTGTAACGAAACCTTCCCATGCTTGAAATTGTATATTATATACTTTTTCTGTTATCTTTTTAGCAGTAGATGAACTAAAAGAAGAGTATACTCTTAAAAATTCACTAGATACATAACCTTGTTTATTTTTAAATTTAATTTTAGACCAACCATTTTTAGTAGTTGAATTAAGAGTTACTAACCACTTTATATTTGTTTCCTGGGCCACTTCGCATACTTAAGCTACCGCTATCAACATCAACAATTGCTTCCTTTGTAGCAGCCTCTACTTGTTGGTTAAAAACAGGAAAAAGCGATAATAGTAGAATGACAGTTAAAAACATAAAAAATAGCTTACTTAATTTCATGACTTTCCTCCTTAAATGTACATGAGAATTATATATGATAAACAGGAAGAAAGCTATATATCAAAATAGTAAAATTTACGCACATACTTGTGAAAATTATCCTTTTTCAGGTTTAGGTAAACTATTTGCAATTAAATCAATTAATATTTTTGCACTCTCATTTGCCTGTTCCTTAACTGCGGAAAATTCTGTGATTTCTAGTCCTTTTACTCTTGAATCACTTAGAATTAAACTAAGCATCTCTTTTGCTGTTTGGTACCCTAGTCCATCTTGGTTTGGAGCATAGGCTGCTGGCATGATCATCTCGTGTAAGAGATCAACATCAAAATGAACTAAAATCTTTGTATCTGATGATAAAGACGCAAGTAATTGTTTAACTTCATTAATTGAATTTTTCACTTGATCCATAGAGATGATAGACATTCCAAATGTTTGTTCTGGTATTTGATTTGGTCCAATAACAGATATAGACTTGCCCGTAACAGTACTTTCTTTCCACCAAATCGATTTGCCTTCAAGGAGAAACCAAAGACCCATACCTGCGGCTCCAATACATTGATTTCCACTTGGTTCCATCGTATCCACATGACCATCCAGTACTAGTAACTGCGTATTTTTCCCATAAACCTTTCTGAAAGCTGAAAATGTACCGACCTCAATACTGCAATCTCCACCTAGGAACAAGGTAAATCCTGTCTTGGAGAAGATTTTTTCAGCCTGATCTTCAATCGACTCCCAGACGATTCTCGGAGATGGCCAATTACGTACAGGTGGAACATTATGCCTCACAAGCTCGTCTTTTAACTCGATGTCACCAAAGTCAACAACGGAGAAACCCTTTTCCTTTAGTTGACTAACTAAACCAGCTTCCCTTATTAGTTTAGGTGCTTGCTCAGTACCCTCAAACAAAGCCCCTGCATGAGTGGGAATCCCATATATATAAATGTTTTTCATAGTTCCTCCAAATTTATATTAGTGTTTAATTAATATTTTACTATTTTTGATGAATTTGGAAAACAGGAATATTCTATTAGAAAGGGGCTGTCTTCAAGTTGAGGACAGCCCCTTTCTAATTACTAACTTCTAATTTGTTCTAAAATATAAGGATCTTTAATTTTCGTATCTTGTGCCAAAAGTACAATTTTTGATAGGATTTCGGCTGTTTTTGGGTCTTCGTCCATAAATGGTAAAAAGATTTTCCCTCTATGCTGGGAATGGACCGGAATGATCGAAATTGCTCCACTTGCTTGTTTATAGACATTCCCACTACCCAAATGGACGCTATATTCTCCTAGTTTCCCATTAATAATGGCATGGTTTCCACTAAGAATTACATTCATTATTTTCATTAAGCGTAAGGATTCAGTTACGATGACTGTTCTCATTTCGATAGTGGTTAAACTAGCTTCTGGATCCACTCCTCCAACATGTGCGAAACTAACGACTAAATCTACATCTCTCATCGTCTCAGAAAAAATTAACGGAGGGATGTCCGAAATTCTTATACTTTCAAGAGTGTTCCTGTTAAAAAATTCGACTGTTTCTATAGTAGGGGCCTCTATATCAGAAGGAGAAAACCAATCCGCTAAGGCATAAATTTTTGCTATAACATTTTCCTTATAATAGACCCTTTGAAGGCCTTCTTCATAACTAACGGTCCAATTTCGGTTTCTTAACAAAGCCACTGTTTTTTGTGGCTGTATTTGATGACCCGAGTATCTTCTAGAAATCGTACCATTTTCAAGCTCATCGATGTTTGGAACATACAATTCCCGGAAAACTTGTTTAAAAGGCTGTTTCCATTGTTGATCAAATAGATGTTTTTGGTAATGGCTCCATTGTCTACTTATAAACAGGTCATAAGGGTGTGCAATCACCACTTCATCCTGAATATTTAAAGATACTACACTTTCATCTAACCCAACTAAACTTCCATTTCTGAAATAACCTAAAACATCTTGATACTTAAACACTAGCGTTTTAATAAGTGGTGCTATAACTGGATTATGGCTAATCCCTATAAGCTCATCAACGGTAAAAGCACTTCCTGTTTCCATCGACCTTTCTAGTTCACCTTTTGCTCGTTTATAAAGGTCTCTCAACTCTGTTTTTAGCTCTTTCAGCTCTAGTACGTAGCTATGCTTTTTATATTTACTTGGAACGGATTTTAATTTTTTACCGTTTTTGATTACTTCTATTTCAGGTCCACCTTGTTCATCGATTACTAAAGATACAGAAAGCTCATCTATTGATTTAGCCTGAAAGTAATGAGAAACCTCTACGATTTTTTGAGATTCCATGTCCCAAGTTAAGCGAGTGACATCTTTATATCCTGCGTTTCTAGCAAGATTGGATAATGCAATAGAAGCTATTTTTGATTCACTTGCTCGACGCTGGGCACCGTAAGACTTACTTTCCTTAAGGAATGTTTGAATGAATTCATATCTTTCAAGTAAATCCTTTCGTCCCTCTAAAGGAATTAAACTATACGATAGAAGGTGGTCCTTATTACGCTTGTCTGTTACAGATTCTAATAACTTTTCTTTTACCAATTTGCCTAGTGTTGCATCAGCAAATAATTGTGCTCTTCGATGATTGGCACCACCTGAGATATATTTGGCACAATCATAAACCACTTGAAATTTTTCTTCTCCCATACAATGATAGGAATCTTTAAACCAATCAATATCAAAGGCACCATCATTAAATTCAACAGGAGTAATAGGAGAATACTGTGCGACAATCGTTTCTTTTTCAGCGGTAAATTGCTCATAAATATGAGCATGAAAATACCACACTGTACTCTTTAAACCGTCCCATTTTAAATACTCAGCTACAATGTCAATCCACTGCGGTGCATAAATTGCTGCTTCCAGTAACCGTTTCTCAGAGACCTGCTTCTCTCTTAACAAAACTTCTAATTTTTTGGAATTATCGTTCCCATGAGGATAGCAAGTTTGAATTAAATGACTAAATGCTTCCTTCCTTGTCGTTTTTTCATCATAGCTATAAATATAACCTCTTACGAACGTCTCGTTCTCTAGACGAGATAATAACTCCACAAAATACTCCATTCCTTCAAAGTATCGAATATTAATTGCTAGCTTCGTTACTTCTGTAGGCAATTCACCTCTGTTTAATTCTATGTTTACAATTCGGTCAATCATATGATCTTTAAGAGAATGAATAACGGGATGTTTTGCTAGTATTTCATTGTTTCTTTCCGTTAGATGATAAATATGTGCTGAGCTTTCTTCTCGAGTTAGCATCTCTCTCATTAACTCATTATAGGATACGATTCCCAGCTCATAGGCATTAGCCCAATTCTCAGTTGAAAATGTAAAATTTTTATAATTTGAAAGAGTGTAAAGGTGGTATTTCATAGAGAAATACTTCCTAAATGACTCTTTGTCATGAACGAAAGTACTCAGCCAATCAATCCATGGTGAAGACAAAACAAGAGCCAATCCGATTTCCTTTTCAAGTTTGTCTAATGAAATGGCATTTATTATGGTGCTAAGCATCTTAGAAGTGTGTTTAAATATTAAGGCTTTATCACAGTCAGCAACATAAGCTTCTATTAAGTTTTGAACACCAAAATGATATGGAATCTCTTCTCTAAACTTCTCGAATGCATCTAGTTGGTCCATATTAATGACCCTTTTTACAACTTTCTTTCTCCAATCATTAAGCTTCGGAAATTCGTCCTGTTCCCAAAACTCTAGTTTATCATGATAAAAACGCCTTACATGTCCAAGCTCAAAATAACTCCATATTTGTAATAATTCATATTCATGAAGTGGATTCTCTTCCAAATATTGAATCCAAATAGGCGCAAGTGGAAACCGTTCAATTTCTCTTTCATTTTCATGGCTTTTAGGTCCATGGTCTAGCTGGTTGTCTATTAAAACCTTTTGTTTAAAACCACCTTCCCATTCCACTTCATACTCCACATGTCTATTTTCATAAATAAGATCATTTAACCCTTGTAAAAATGACTTTGCTTTTTCAATAGGATAAGTAAAAAAGGTATCCTGGTTCATTTCAATTAAGTCTTCAAGCTCGATAAAATTAGAACTCTCTTCGGATGGTTTCAATAATCCAAAACCATTCTCTTCCGTATATGTTTCTTTTTTAGAAATGTTCTGTATGAGAATTTTTTCTTTTTCTGTTGGACTTTTTATAATATTAAGCATTGGACTTAATAATAGGCTTAGCTCTTGTCTCGTTTGATCCTGACTGATCTCAAAAAGAATTTCTAATCCACCTAACCGCTGCCACTCGCTTTTGCTATTAAAAAGTCGGTGAATCGAATGTTGAAGCAGTTCGATATTTACATTTAATAATGTTTGTATGGCACCTTGACGGATACTAGCCGTTTTTAATTTTAATAAATTTTCAACTATCACCAGTTCTGTTGAAGTGAGTGTTAGTTTTTTTATAATAGACAAAGCCATTTCGCGATTAGCTAGGCTTTTGTCACTTAAGCTCGAAAATAAAAACTCCCTCTGTTTAACACCATTTTCATTAACGACAAAAAATTCAAGTAAATCTCTTCGTGTATCTGGACTTACTTCATCTTTTAGTAAAATCAGTTCCTCAATAAAATGTTCATTCATGTCATAGGCAGTTAAATACATCATCTTTTGAGCTAAAAGATCAGAGGTAATGGAAACATATTGCCCTGTTGGAGAGACAAATTCTCTCTCTTTTCTACCTATAGCTAAAAGCTTTTCTTTAAAAAGATTAAACTGAAACTTTCTAACGGTATACTCTTCAAGCTCAGGTACACGTTCCAGTTCAATGTGTCTCACATAATCTACGCAATCTTTTTCATATATCCATCTATAATTGATTTGATAGGGGTAAAGGTTAAGAATAAAAGCTTCTACTTCAGGATTCGTTTCTGCTAAAAATGGCTCAATCGTTTTATATTTTAAATGGTCATTTTGACTCTGAATTAATAAAGATAGAGCTACTAATTTCTGATAATGTTCACCGAAGTTCAGCACTTGCACGATGTTCGCATAGAGATCGCTTTCTTCCTTAACAGCTGTCGCCCAAAGGCTAAAGTACACTTGAAAAACATCTTTACTTGTTAAATAAGTTAGACGTTTTTCTTCATTCGTTAAGCAATCATATGCATATTGTATGGCTTGTTTAATAACACGTGGTTTATTAGTTTCAAGTTCAATCCCTGTCCAAACCATTAGGGCTCTCACAACAGAACTATAGCGAATCAAATCATGGTCAAGGATTATTTTTAGAAGATATAGTGTAGCATCGATGGTCCCCTCATCCATATTCTCCACAATACTTTGGCGGAGCCCTTCTTGTAATCTAGCAGCTATTAATAATTCACCTAGCATTTTATAGGCTTCTTGATGGTGACTTAGTAACATGCCTTTAATAACGTTTAGAGATAATAACTCATTTTGGTTTTCTCCATAGACCATTTCATGCAATAAAGGCATAATGCGAGCAGGGTTTGTGTCTATTTCGTACGCGATCATATCAGCCTTTAAGTTAGAAAAATAATATTCACTAGACTCTATTCCTATTAAATGTTCAAGAGTCATTTCTTTATGATTCATATCCATCAAGTAATAGAGTTTCGAAATAATACCTGAGAGATGAACCATTTGTTCCGTCGTTCGGAAAGGTCTTCTGTCAAATCCAACCGTGTTAGGGTATTCAACCTTATGTTCACAAATATATTGAAATAAATCTCCAAAATAGGGATTAACTAGTTTACTTACAACACTCTTTAAGGGGTTAAAAATATCATCCGAAGATACAGTCGATAACAACCCTTCTAATTTAGTTTCGTAAGGATCCAAATCATGAGGGTCACCGCTGGCAATGCTTAAAACACATTCACCAATCTCTCTTTCAAGTCCAGTAAAATGACTCACAATCCCATTTAGTTTTGCTAAGTAATCTGCTTTATTTTCCATATGAGCCTCCCTACCACATTCGTCCAGCTAACATGGTCATTTTAATAAAAACAATCTCTGCCCCGTCAATAAGTTGAATCTCATCTTCTAAATCTTCCTGTTCCTTTTCATTAATAAACACTTTATATAATCCATCCTGAAAAGCTATTAAACTTGTGGAAACGGCTTGCTTTACATTCACTTTTCTATCATTGTCTTTTACTCCAAACCCAATTTTACCTGTCTGACTACTTGATTCAATCTCATCGCTTGTTAAGTATGGGAATATAGGCTCATCAACACCTGTTTCGTTAAATTTTTCAACATTTATGGTCACTAAAGCAGTCAAAAATTCTCTCAAAGTGTAAGGAACAGACGCCAAAATAATCTCCTTTTTAACAAATTGAGGCTTCCTCCTGCCTAAACTTTTTACCGTTGCATATACTTTCATTTTTGTACCTCTCTATAGAAGGGATAAAGGTTTTCCCTCATTATAGTTCTAATTTTCAAAACAATACATAGATAAAATGTTGGAATAGAAAAAGAGGATGCCCATTACTTTAGGGACACCCTCATAATAAATCAAACCATAATTTTACATATATCGTTCGTAAACTCAACAGGATCCTGAATTGGCAGCCCTTCAATAATAAGAGCCTGGTTATATAACAAATGTGTATATAGATTTAACTTCTCTTTGTCATTCTCAAACGAAGCCTTTAAAGATTGGAATACTTCATGATTTGGATTGATTTCTAGCACTTTATCCGCCTTTACATTTTGATTATTTGGCATAGCGCTTAATATTTTTTCCATCTCAATGGTCACTTCTCCATCAGTAGATAAACATACCGGATGTGACTTTAATCTTTTCGATGCACGAACATCTTTAACTTTATCACCTAAAAGGTTCTTCATATGTTCATAAAGTTCCTTATTTTCATTCAATTCAGTGTCACTATCTTTTTGATGATCATCGGAATCAATTCCTAAGTCACCGCTAGATACAGATTTAAACTCTTTTTCTTTAAAGTTCATTAACATTCTAATCGCGAACTCATCAATTTCATCAGTAAAGTATAAAATTTCATATCCCTTGTCGGCAACCAATTCAGTTTGTGGAAGCTTTTCAATTCTTTCAATAGATTCCCCAGAAGCATAGTAAATATATTTTTGATCTTCAGGCATTCTACTTACATATTCGTCTAAAGTCACTAGTTTCTTTTCTTTTGAAGAATGGAACATTAATAAATCTTGTAAAGCGTCTTTATTTGCCCCAAAATCACTATAGACTCCATATTTTAACTGTCTACCAAAAGAGTTGAAGAACTCTTCATATTTCTCTCTTTCGTTCTTTAACACGCTAAGTAGTTCACTCTTAATTTTTTTGCTAATATTTTTTGCAATAAACTTTAATTGGCGGTCTTGCTGTAGCATTTCTCTAGAAATATTTAGAGATAAATCTTCAGAATCAACCATTCCCTTTACAAAGCTAAAGTGGTCTGGAAGAAGGTCGGAGCATTTGTCCATTATTAAGACACCATTTGAATATAACTCCAAGCCTTTTTCGAACTCCTTAGAATAATAATCAAACGGAATTTTTTCAGGGATATATAAAATGGCATTATATCTTACGGCTCCATCTACATTAATATGGATGTGTTTAATTGGTTTATCAAAGCCATAATGCTTTTCCGAATAGAAGTTTTCGTAGTCTTCTTGAGTCAATTCTGATTTATTTTTCTTCCAGATAGGCACCATGCTATTAATGATTTGTTCTTCTATAAAGTCCTCAAACTCATTTTCCGTACCTTCTTTTGGTCTACTACCTGTAACATCCATTTTAATGGGATAACGGATAAAGTCTGAATACTTTTTTATAATTGATTTTAGTCTGTATTCTTCTAGATATTCATCATAGTTTTCATCTTCAGTGTTCTCTTTCATTTTTAAGATGATTTCTGTTCCGACTGAGTCTTTTTCAGTTGGTACAATTGTATAGCCATCTGCACCTTCTGACTCCCACTTGTAAGCTACATCACTGCCAAGTGCTTTACTAATTACTGTAACTACATCAGCAACCATAAATGCTGCGTAAAATCCAACACCGAATTGTCCAATGATGTCATGGCCATCCTTCGATTCGTTTTCCTTTTTAAACGCTAAAGACCCACTCTTTGCAATCGTACCGAGATTACTCTCTAATTCTTCTTCCGTCATCCCAATACCCGTATCAATAATACGTAGAGTTCTCTCCTCTTTGTTTGGCACAACTTTTATGTAATAACTTTCTTTATCAAAACTTAATTGCTCATCAGTCAATGCCTTGTAATAAATCTTGTCGATTGCATCACTTGAGTTCGAAATTAACTCACGTAAAAAGATTTCTTTTTGTGAATAAATCGAATGAATCATCATGTCCAATAAACGTTTGGACTCAGCCTGAAATTGTTTTTTCGTCATTTTAAAACCTCTCCTTTAAAAAACAAATATAACCATTCATCTAATTTTAGCACTCTCTAGTTCTGAGTGCTAATCAACAATTATTTAATATCATATAAATTTTAAACTGTCAATAATATAGGAGGGGTTCAAATAATTATCTTCATTTAAAAAGATTAAAGGCCAATCTCATCATTAATGAGAACGGCCTTTAAAAATGGAATCTATTTATCAAAAATTTTGTCTAACAATAATAAAACTTCATCTAAAGCAATAGCATCATCTCTATGTTTCAGTATGTCATTTCTGAAATATTCCTCTACAACCAGCTTAGATACTTCTTCTAATGTACCTTTTGAAGAGGTGATTTGAGCAAGAACTTGTTCATAATACAAATTTTCATCTTTTATTAATGTTCTTATTTCTCTTATCTGTCTCTCTATATGATTTAACTGGATGAATAACTTGCTTCGTACTTCTGGAGTTTTATTCGTTAAGGTTGCAGTACTCATGTATGTTACCTCATCTCGTCGGAATTTTTTGAACTAGTGTTGAAATCTTTTCCCTATTCTGTTCAAAACCAATAATAATGGTTTTTTGATTCGGAAGTAGGAATCTATGTTTGATAAAAATAAATGAAGGAACGATACGTGTTCCTGTTAATTTAATTAAATCTTTTTCCAGTTGCGGATTTTTCGATAAGTCTATTTCTTTAAATGGAACTTGTTGATCGGAAAGAAACTCTTTCGCAGCCTTACAATCTAGTCAAAGTGGTCTTGTATATAACTCTAGTTTCATTTTTATACCCCTTTAAAATCAAAATTTATAACTAACGTTCATTAGTTAACGCAGAAAACTCAACTTCAATCACATAAAATTTTCCACTATTGGTATATTACTATATGCTGGATGTAAATTAAAGTAAAAATTACACACTTTTTTTATATTTCTAATGAATTCATCCAAAAGTATGAGATGTCTCAGACGAAAGTTTTAGAAATAAAACAGGACTCAATGAAAGAAAATATAAAATAGACAGTTTTAAATTTTCTTACGGGAGGCGGACTCACTTGAGTGATAAAAAAGAAACAAAAAATGTTTCAGGTACATTCCAAATTGTTGAAGACGATAGAAAACAAGAACTCAAAAGTAGTAAAGAAAACGAACTAGACGAAGAATCATTATATTACGCTAGAATTTTTATGGAAGACTAATGGGAAACATAAGTATGGAGGTGATATGATGAATAATAAAAAAGAAACTTCTTTCCCTAATGTGAGTTTAGGGGGGAAAGTGACAAAGTATAAAGGTGAAGGTAATTCTGGTGCACAAAGGCATAATCAGAAAAATCCGAAAGAATCCCTTGATCAAAAAATGGACTCTTAGTAGTAGATGCCGGTAACCACCATCCGTTACCGGCTATTTTGATTAAAACTATCTAGGTTGAGCAACAATTCCATTATGAACCTTAATATATCCATGTCTTAAAATATCAAAACCGCCTTCATATACATATAAACCCATTTGGCGAATATCCATTAACTCTCGGTAAGTATGGTTCATTACGTCCGCCATTATGGTATAAAACAATCTGGATTTTAACTGTAATCTTGGCGTAGTCATAATCACATATCCACCAGGTTTTAGAAATTTTCTATGCCAATCCATAACCTGAGCTTTATAATCGTCAGGAAAATGCTCAAGGAGCCCAACACTTAGGACGATATCAAATTCTTTTCCGAATGGCAGGTTTCGAATATCCTCAACCATGTAGTGGATATTCATTTCGTTTTTATGCCATACTTTTGGATGACCTGAAGAAGGATTGGTTCCTAGGAAAGGATACTGATTTGGAAAGTGACCAAATCGATTCGTTTTACAAAACTCATCATAATCAACCATGACTACTTCTCCACCTGGATACATGGCAGAAAGTTGCATGGCTTCATATCCTTCTGCTGCTCCAAGAAACAAAATTCGCGGTTTCTTTAAGTCTAACCCTTGAAATAAAGCCCGCTTTCCTCTAGGATCCCAAACGCCATCTTCTATCCGATGGGCATAATTCCAAAGGGATAATCTTACAGTCTCTCCTAAAGCTTTTTTTACATCACCGAACTGAAATCTGGATAAATATCTTATTAATTCTCTCTTTGAATTTGACATCTCCTCAGGTAAATCCTTAACAAACCACTCGTGGAAGGAACGGTTAAAATACTCCCATGATGTCTTGACTGACATTTCACCATGTTCTTTTTCATAGTCCTTTTTGGATTTAGCAACCGTTTTTACTTCATATGGCTTCCCAACTTCTTTCCATGTGAGTGTAGACCAATTAGAGACTAAGTTGGCATTCATAAACTGATCGAGGTGTTCGTTCCCTACATTCCTTAAATCAATTCGATAACTAGGTGTTAACATCGTTGTTTCAAAGTCTTTTTCTGTATAGTAAGACTGTTCTATATCAAGTTTTTCAACGGCCAATATTTCCCCTCCTTTAGTTGTTAACGCTTACATTTTATGAAAATAATTATATGTACTTTTCATGGTTGGGTTTTGTATTTAACTAGCTAACTACTATACTTATGTTATTTTAAATTTTCTAAAAAATCAATTTATTTTACTTCACAAGAAATAACCGTGTCTCAAAAACACGGTTATTATTCTAGAAACTTAGAAGGGGTTACTAAACCTCGATAGAATCCTTAATGTTTTCAAAGCCAATACGATTTACAAATTTATAAAATGCTTCTCTTTTCTTTCCTTGGTTATTATATAAATGGATTAATTGTTCGATAACAGCATACAACGCTTCTGGGGTTAATTTCTCAAAAAGCAGGTGACCAGCCTTAGCGTCTTCTCCTTTAGATTTACCACCAATAAAGATGGAGAACTCTTCTTTTTTCTTCATGATTCCAATATCGTTTATTAGAGGCTCACCACAACCAACCGGACAACCGGTGTAAGCCATTTTTAATGTAAATGGAACCTCTATCCCTGCCGTTCTTCTATTAATCTCTTTAGCAACAGGCATTCCTTCTTCTAGTTCACCTTTACAGAAATTACATGTTCTTAAGCTTTTCACATAATTTCCGACAGGGTAACAACTAAGACCGACACCCTCTAACTCTTCTATAATATCTTCCTTTTGATCTTTTTCAATTTCTAGATAAAGTTGCTGGAAGGTTGTCATTTCAAGAGTTTCGTCTTCATTTAGATACTTGGCAAGGGTAATCAGTTGCTTTGAGTTTAACTTAGCTCCAAAGCCAATCCCACCATTTACTGCAATCTTAACTCTTTCTGCTTCCATTTCTCTTCCCCCCTGTTTACCTATTCCCATTTGTACCCCATTCCCCATACGGTAAGTAAGTGATTATTAATTGGATAATCCGCTCTCTTAAATTTATCTCTAATATTTCTTACATGAGAATCGACCGTACGATCTTCTGTTTCCGCGGTGTAACCCCATATTCGTTCAAGAAGTCGTTCTCTAGTGAACACAGTACCTTTATTTTTTAATAAGAGTCCGACGAAATCAAATTCTTTACGAGTGA
The DNA here is from genome assembly GCF_034427655.1 of Robertmurraya mangrovi. Taxonomy (NCBI): domain Bacteria; kingdom Bacillati; phylum Bacillota; class Bacilli; order Caryophanales; family Bacillaceae; genus Robertmurraya; species Robertmurraya mangrovi. The sequence continues at coordinate 101,573 of NZ_JAXOFX010000017.1, read as the reverse complement.
GGCTAATTTTATTTCCCAAATAAGTAATTTCATATTTCTGGTCATCCCATGTTAAATTATCTACTGTAATCACATTAGAGCCAGTTACTCGTCGTAACACTGCTTCAATTCTAGCTAGAAGCACTTTTTCTTCAAAAGGTTTTGTGACATAATCATCTGCACCAATCCTCAAGCCCTCTACCACATCTGAACTAGTATCTCTTGCAGTAAGCATAATAATAGGTACGTCTGAGAAACTTCTCAATTCCTTTGCTGTATCCCACCCATTCATATCTGGCATCATTAAATCTAATAGGACTAAATCAATTTTTTCCTTTTCAATGATTGAGATTGCTTCAGAACCACTAGTAGTTGTAACACATTTATATCCATGGGGTTCTAAATAGATTTTTAATAAACGGAGCATTCTAAGCTCGTCATCTACTAGTAATAAGGTTTTCATCTATTTCCCTTCTTCTAGAAAAATATTAAAAGTTGTTCCTTTACCTAACTTACTATTAATCGTAATTTGCCCTCCATGTCGTTCAATAATTTCTTTTACAATGGGCAATCCTAGTCCAGATCCACCTGTTGCCCGAGATCTTGATTTGTCTACCCGGTACAATCTGTCCCATATATAAGGTAATTCCCTTTCCGAGATACCTTCACCTTCATCTGTGATTGATATATGAATTTGTTTGTTTATTTTGTTTACATTTATATATACATTCGTATTTGATTCTGAGTACTTTAGAGCGTTATCTAGCAGATTGATAAATACTTGTTCAAATCTGTTCTCATCAAGATTTAAATGAAATTCTCTGTTAATCATTAATTGTAAACCAACCTTTTTCTCATCAAATAATGACTTTACCTTGCTAACCATCCTATTTAAAAATAAGTTCAAATTGACCCTTTTCTTGTTGATTAGAAACGAGTTTTCGTCCATTTTAGCCAAGTCAAAGAGGTCTTTCACTAGTTCCGTTAAATGATTGGCCTCTTCTTCGATTATTGTTAAGTACTCATCTCTCTCCGAATCCGTTAGATTTTTCCTCTTTGATACGTCTGCATATCCTTTTAAATAGGTTAACGGGGTGCGGAGTTCATGAGAAATACTTGATAGAAACTCATTTCTGTCTTTTTTTAGCGTATATAAATTGCTTGATAGCATTTCGATGGAACGTGCTAAATCCCCCAGTTCATCGTTTCTATTAGTATCTAGTTGTTGATGAAGATTTCCTTTCGCCATTTTTTCAGTTGCCTGTTTCATTTCCAGTAGAGGTTTCGTGATAAATCTAGATAGGAAAACAACTGAAATTAACGAAACAAGGACGGTTAGGAAGCCTATATAGACAAATTGTTTTGTCAGCCCTTGAATCATGTTTCGGATAATACTAGTATCTAAAAACATATAGACATAACCGACTTCATTTTGATTTATGATGATTGGACTTGCGGTAGCCAAATACTCCTCTGTCCGCCACCTTGTTTCTAAGTACTCTCCTGCACTATTATACTTATGGTCAGAGCTTTCTAATATCAATTTTATTTTTTCAGGAGTCACTTCATTAGATGACTGGATCACTTCATATTTTTCATCCGTAATGACAACAGAAGTTTCTGCTTCAGCCTCCATAAGTGCCACATGAGAAATCGTCATTTGATCAAAGTTCTTCTCGAGAACTTCCCGGTGACTTGTCCCTCTAGCTAATAAATTATTCAGTTCATGTTCAATCCGCTCGTGGACAATACCGTAGTACAATGAGATAAATAAAGTTCCTTCAATGAGTAACAAAATAAAGAAAAATAAAACCCCTAGCTTAATAGATACCTTTTTTATAGCTCGTCGTCTCCTTATGAACAACCTATTTAGAGTTAATATTACCTTTTTCAGAAAGCTGATGCCATGTGTTTCCTTCATCTTCTGTTATAAAGATATCTCCTTCAAAAGTGATGAAAATGATTTCATTAAGATTCTTTGGATTTTGAGCGAGGTACATAACAGCATCGTTTTTGCTCATGTTACTTGGTAATATGAGAGATTGTTCTTCGTTTGTTTCTAACATTAATTTTACTAAAGTTGGTTGTCCGTTGTAACCACTATAGTATAAATGATGATCAGATAAAAAAACCGTAGTCCCTTGATTTTTAGATATGTGGTTAAAACTTTCTCCCTTATCAGTAGAAAGATAGATACCGTCTTTTGCAGCAACAGCTACAATGTCAGGGTTAGTTGGGTGGGCAGTTAAATGGAACACTTCTTTACCAAGGCCTTTTGCAGAAGCTTTTTTCCAAGAACCACTTTTATCTTCGCTAATGTATAGTGCCCCTTCTTCTTTTAAAAGGGAATTCGCATGAGGATTCATTGCATAAATGGTGTTTGATTCATATCCTACACCCATTACATGAAAATCAATTTCCCCTTCAAGAACAATACTCTCAAGATTTTCACCTAGTTCCGTCCCCATTTTAATGCCAAAAGGATTCGGGAGCTTTGATCCAGGAGCAGGGTGACCGCTTGTAAAAAATCCATCTTTTACGGCATTGAATCCCATATAGTCATGGTTCTGGTCTTTTGTTTGAAACCATTTATTATTTTCATACACTTTTAATCCATCATGTGCAGCGAAAAATACAGCGTTTGCATTGCCAACATAACCGATACCATGAACATGGTCTAGTTTCCCTTTAAATGGTTCAAAAAAATCATTGGAGCTAATGATTGAAGCTTCAGAATCAACTTTGTCTTCTGTTTTATTTTCTTCAGTGTTTTCCGCATTATCTACTACCTCTTCTTTAACAGTCTCTTCTTGTACCTTCTCTTCATTAGCCGTACAACCTGTTAGTAAAAGCAAACTCAATAATAGCGCACATTTTTTCATACTAAACACTTCCTTTGACTTATTCATTCAATGACGAGAAACATGAAAAAGACTACACCTGTGTAGCCTCCTCCATCTACTAATCATTAATGCCCTCCATGACCTCCGCCATCTTCTGGAGAGATTTCGATCATTAAATCAATCATACCTTGAGTTTCTCTGGATACTAACTCTGTTGACCCTAATAAATACACATGTGTGTATGGTCCAACAGTTGGGTCATCTTTAAATGTTGGTTTTAACAGCCCTAAGTATTCATGAACAGGATCCGTCGCTTCTCCATTATCTAACCATATCATTGGAGCGTGCTTACCTAAATGAGCAAAAGGAGCTCCTACAATGGCCATTTCAGGACTTTCAGTAGAAACGAACTCTAGTCCGTGTCCAGGGTTAGAGATTCCCCAGCCGAATTTTATGTTCTGATCTTTAAATTTGGCAAAAGCAAGAGAAGTTTCTGTCGGAGTTTCACCGGCTATGCGCGTAACTTTTCCATAATCACTTAAAGTGTCTTCTACATTTTTAGAAATAACTGATTCAGGACCAAGAATATATAATGAAGCTTTATTATTTCTAAGTGAAAGTGCTTGCTTCGTGAACTCTGGAACATCATCCTTAGTGACAAATAGTATCGGTTCTGGCATGTGAGCAATCCAGTTAGCAGCAATAATTGAATGAAGCTTAGCATCATCTTCAACGGATACAATGATGACACCATCTGTAATTTCACCTGTAATCTCCGCATATTTCTTATCGATGTCTTGAGCAAATTGAGCTGGATCAACGGCTGTCATCGTTTCTACCTTATAATCTTTAAGCTGTTCCGTTTCCTTCTCCTCTAAACTCCCCATAACCATAATTTCTGTCCCGTTTGTATTTCCTAATGGACCTAAACGTTTAATTTCATCTAAAGTTTCTGCGGGGATTTTTCCATCTTTATAATATAAAACTGGTCCGTTGTTAGGGTGATGGATTAGGTTAGTACTAGCTAGTGCAACTTGCCAATTCTCCACAGGTGCTAAAATAACCGTACCTGGTTTATTCTCATCGTGTGTGGATGGCCAAATCGTTTGTGATACCCCAATGGCTGCTTCAATCGGATTAGTTGCATGAAGCCTTGTGACATTTTTAGTGCTTAAATTTATAGTGGATGTCGACTCCCCACTTGTATTTTTGTTTTTTGTTTTAGACGTTTCAGAGGCACCGTTATGACCTGCGTGTGGATCTGCCGTATTATTGGCATTATCTTGTTGCCCAGAACAAGCAACCAATCCTGCTGATAATGCAAGAATAAAAAAGCTCTTATAGAATTTTTTACCAACCATTTGCGAAAATCTCCTTTTTTAAAAGTTCTAAAATGATAGTATAAAAAAATTGTGCAGAAACTATGCAAATTAGTAAAAATAATGAGATGACAATGAACAATTATAAAAGTAAGAGTTGCAAGAAAAATATGGTATTCTTAATAGGGGATTTGATAGAATAATATAAAACTAGTTTAAGGCCTTACCCCCCTTAGAAAGTGAGGAAATAATGGATTTATCACAGCCATTTGAAACGGAAAGATTATATTTCCGGATTTTAAATATGGACGATTTAAATGATGTTTATAAACAATTTTCTGACCCTGATATGTGTAGTTACTTTAGTGAACCGCCGGTAGATTTAAATGAAGCAAAAGAGATTATTGAGCACTATAAGGATCCAAATGGGAAAGCCTATCTACGTTATGGAATGTTCGATAAAAATACAAATGCTTTTATTGGCACTTGCGGGTACCATTATTGGGATCAAACCTTAAAACAAGTCGAGATAGGTTATGATATTTGGAAGGACTATTGGAGAAAAGGTTATATATCAGAGGCCATACCTGTTATATTGAACATTTGCTTTCAACATTTAAACGTGGATCACGTATATGTGTTTGTTCATCCTGAGAATTCGGCTTCTGTTCGCAGTGTTGAAAAGTTTGCTTTTAAATACTGTGAACCTTGCAGAAAACCGGATGATGATGTAACCGTTTGTATGAAATTGGTGAAGGAAGATTGGGCGAACTTGTGTCTATAATGTCTTAAAAATAGATACTAACCATTTCTATAAAAATGGCGAGAGCTTTTTTCTAAATGAAAGAAGCTCTTATTAATGGACAGAAAACCTCCCAATAATTAATTTTAATAACGGAATGTTCCTAGGTAACTAAGAATATTTTAAATACAACAACTCTGTCTAAAGGAGTGTCATTTAGCTTGGACATTTTTAAGCAAATTCGCTATGAGCAAAATAAGTTAATTCAAACCTTGGAAAAGTTACAAGATGAGGATGGTGCCTGGAGATTTTGTTTTGAAGGCAGTTCAATGACAGATGCTTATATGATCATTTTGTTGCGCTCATTAAAAATAGATGATGAAGAGACTCTTATTAAAACTTTAGTGGAGCGTATTTTATCCCGTCAAGACAGAACTGGGGCTTGGAAGCAGTATTATGACGAAAAGTCTGGTGATTTATCAAGCACAGTAGAGAATTATTTTGCGTTATTATACTCTGGATATGTTTCTGAATCAGACGAAAATATGATACTTGCAAAATACTTTATACTACGTAATGGTGGAATCTATAAAGTGGAATGGCTAACGAAAGCCATGCTTGCACTAACCGGACAAATACCCTGGCCAACAATCATTAAATTAATTCCGATTGAAATGATGTTACTTCCTCCTTGGTCTCCCATTAATATGTATTCAATTGTTGGCTACGCGCGAGCTCATTGGGTTCCTATTATTATATCTTCTAATAAAAACTTCTCCATCCAAAATGAATTCACACCTAATCTATCCCATTTAATTAGTGAAAGAGCTACTGATGACGAGCGTCTAATTGCAGAGACTAAGGTTATTTTTGAAAAGGTGAAAGAAGAGGCTAAGAAATTTGTTCAACTCCCCCACCTCATGAGAAGTGAGTCATTTAAACGTTCAGAAAAATATATGCTAGATAGAATTGAAGGAAACGGTACGTTATTTAGCTATTATAGTTCGAGCTTTTTTATGATTTATTCCCTATTAGCCCTTGGATATAGTCGTAATCACCCTGTAATCGTAGATGCTATTAAGGGAATTAAAACATTTTTATGTAAAATAGATGAACAGTTTCATATTCAAAATTCACCGTCAACCGTCTGGGATACGGCATTAATTACGAATAGTTTACAAAAGGCTGGACTTTCTAGAAAACACTCTATTATTAATAAATCCGTTCATTACTTAGTATCACGTCAGCAGACACGATACGGGGACTGGGTTGCTAAAAACAGGGATGCTGTTCCTGGTGGTTGGGGATTCTCCCATATCAATACACTTATTCCAGACATTGATGATACTACAGCGGCGTTACGTTCAATCTCTCCTTTTGTTGGTTATGAAGAAAAATCCACTCTATCCTGGGAGAAGGGTGTCGAGTGGTTATTATCGATGCAAAATCAAGATGGTGGTTGGCCTGCGTTCGAAAAAAACACGGAGAATAAATGGTTTTCTTTTGTGCCTTTTCGTTATGAAGACCGCGTGTTATTCGATCCATCAACGGCTGATTTAACGGGAAGAACCCTACACTTTCTTGGAGAATTCACAAACCTACCTTCTTATAACAAACAAATAAGACGAGGAATTAAATGGTTAAAAAACAACCAAGAGGAAAATGGGTCATGGTATGGTAGATGGGGGATTTGTTACATTTATGGAACTTGGGCTGCACTAACAGGATTGAAGGCTTGTGATGTTTCATCGACTGACCCGATCATACAAAAGGCTGCTAACTGGTTACTCTCCATTCAAAACTCAGATGGCGGTTGGGGGGAATCATGTTCAAGTGATATGAAATTAAAATATGTACCTTTATATGCAAGCACCCCTTCTCAGACAGCTTGGGCTCTTGATGCATTGATTGCTGTACATGAAAAGCCAACACCAGAAATACAAAAGGGCATTAGATTTTTGATGACTTCTCTATATAAAAACAATTGGACGGTAGAATATCCAACAGGTGCAGGTTTACCTGGTGGTTTTTATGTCCGGTACCATAGTTACAACTATATTTGGCCGCTGTTAACATTAAGCAACTATCTAGATAAATATGAACCTTAATAAAATTTTGAAAAAGTGGTGCATGATAGTGCACCACCTTCCTCTAGTTTGTTTTAATCGTATACATCATCCAAAAACCGATGTCTTCAAATCCTATACGTTTGTAAATAAGCCCCGCATCAGGATTATCGTAAAATAAACAAAGTTCTTTGCCTTCTTCTAATAATTGAGAGCAAAGCTTAATCATGCATTTGGTCGCATATCCTTTTCGTTTATATTCTTCCAATGTGGCAACACCTACTACCATAGCAGATAGGGAATTTTCAGCAGTAGTGGATGCAGTAGAAACCATAAGTCCATCTTCTTCGATAAAGTAGGACCTAGAAACTCCATCTTCAAGACCCCGTCTTTTTCTCTCAACTGTTATGATTGAATCAGAAAATTCCGGTATCGAATTTAGAAGCTGAACAAGTCCTTCCGCATCTTCTGGTTTAGCTTGAGACACTTCAGTTGTATCTACCATTCTATCTAATTGAAGAGAAGTACATTTTGCATAATACGTTTCTCTCTTTTTATCAATTCTATCCTGTAAATAAGGTTCAATCGCTTCTGTTAGATGTTTTAGTCCAGACATCATTTTAAAGCTTGGATCGTCTAACATAATTTCAGCAAATTGTTTCGCATTAAATGAACCTTTTGCAAAAGGAATATAATTTTCCTCATATTTTAATAGAACCGCAATAAGGTTACCTTTTTCATCGAATTCTCCCCATAACTTTTGAAAAGGAGTTTCGTAGCCATATCCTTCAATATCTCCAATCATAAATAAATTTTCAGCTGGTTTTGATTTCAAAAGGGAGAAGCATATTTCATGATCTTCCTTCGTTAAACGTCTAATCATGTTGTTTCCTCCAGAAAATAGATTTCTTCATATTTTACTATAATTTGTTAAAATAGGTAGAGTTTTTTTAAGAAATTAAAAAAAGACGGTGTCGTTATGACATCCGTCCAAGATTCCTTCATTTAAACCAACCTTTTTCTTTTGATTGGGTAATGGCTTCAATTCGATTTGTTACTTCAAGTTTGTCTAAAATAGTGGATATATAATTTCGGACAGTGCCCGTTTTAATACTTAATTGTTCAGCGATTTCTTTCGTATTTTTACCGTCGGCTACGAGTTCTAATACTTCTTTTTCTCGGTCTGTCAGAGGATTCTCTCCACCATAGAAATCATCCATGAGTTCAGGAGCATAGATTCGTTTCCCGGTCATAATATTGCGGATGGAGCTAGCTAGTTCTTCACTTGGACTATCTTTTAATAAATAGCCACTTACACCTGCTTTAATCGCTCGTTGGAAATAGCCAGTCCGAGCAAAAGTAGTTAAAATAATCACCTTACAGCCCAAGCCCTTGAGTTCTTCAGCTGCTTCTAGGCCACTCTTTCCCGGCATTTCAATATCCATAATACAAATGTCTGGCTGATGCTGGTGTACAAGTGAAACCGCCTCTTCCCCGTTCGAAGCTTTCCCAACAACCTCCATATCATCTTCCAAGTTGAGTAGGGAGCCTAGAGCACCTAGTAACATCTGTTGGTCCTCGGCAATGACTATTCTAATCATTTTTACTCCTCCTTCCTATATTATTTTACAATGCTTGGTATTCTCATCACAAGAGTTGTACCATTATTTGCCAAAATTTCTAATGTACCATTGACAAAATCAAGACGTTCTTTTATACCAGCTAGCCCGCTACCTTTTCCATGTTCATCTTCTTCTGTTATTCCGATTCCATTATCCTTAACAAACAGTCGAATTTCGTTCATGGATTGTTCAAAACGTATCTCACAAGTGGTAGCTTGGCTATGCTTCACTACATTAGTAATGGATTCCTTCAGACACATACTCAAAATATTTTCGAGGAACAAAGATACGTTTGTTACAGACATGTCTGGATCCTCTATTAATTGTATTTCAGCTGCTTTTAATAATTGCCTCACTCGTACCATTTCTTCTTTTAATCGAATACCCCTCATTTGTGAAACCATCTTTCTTACCTCATTAAGAGCCGTACGTGCGGTTTGTTGAACATCATTCAACTCTTCTCTAGCCTGTTCTGGGTCTTTATATACCAGTTTTCTAGCTAAATCGCTTTTTAAGCCTATGAGAGAAAGTTTTTGGCCTAGTGTATCGTGCAAATCACGTGCAATTCGTTGTCGTTCTTCTTGTTTAACAAGCTCAGCAATTCGTTTGTTCGCATCTTCAAGCTGCTCTTCTAACTGCCCCTGTTTTTTACGGTTGTAAATGTTAAACGGTAAAAGAATGACACCAATAAAGATAATAATTATGAAAGGAATTTGTTTAAGGAAAAACGGGTCTTGTAAAATAATATTATAGTTAATCGCCCCAATGGTCAGAACTAAATGAATAATATACAAGGTAAAAAAAGCAACCCGGTTTTTGATATTCCCATTATAGTAAGCAATAAAAAAGGCTAAATATACAAACTGAAACATTATGGTCATCGTAATAGAGATACCAATCAAAATGGATGTCCAAAGATAGACTGGCCATTTTTTTGACATAAAAGCAAAACGAAACGAGGTAAAAAATAACGCAACTAAAATGATCCCGATAATGATTTCGTTAGTCGATGTTGATTGTTGGAAAATAAAATAAAATGGGAGGATACTGAATACTGTCCACGCATATGGAGAAATCCCCCAGTTTTTTTGAAAAAGCATTAATCGATTACGCATGGTAAGAAACCTCAATCTCTTCGTGTTTTTTACATGCTATTTTATCATAACTTCAATACAAAGGCTGTTTTCAACATTGTTTTAGAACAAATGTGAAAGCAGCCTTTTTAATTTAATATATTAATGCTCAGACTTTACACGAGCCGTCATAGAAGCACTACTTTGTTTTTGCTCAGATACAAATTTCTTTAAATCTTTAAAGCCGATGAAGTTTTTATTTTTTTCATCCCATAAATGGAATTTCAAAGATTTAATACTTGTAGAAAGTGTAACAGTTGGTACATTTTTTAAATCTGAAGTGTTGTTGTGAACTTCTTCAAGCTTGTAGTTTGGAACTCTTGGAGCCAAATGATGTACATGGTGATAGCCAATATTTCCTGTCATCCATTGAAGAACTTTTGGCAATTTGTAAAAAGAACTTCCTTCAACTGCAGCTAAAACATATTCCCATTTTTCATCATGCTCAAAATAAGTGTCTTCAAAAGTATGCTGTACGTAGAATAACCAAATTCCTGCAGCACCTGAGATAAGGAAAATCGTCCCTTGTACTAAAAGGAATGATTGCCAGCCGATTGTCATGCAAAGTACAGTGATAATCGCAGCAATTGAAACATTGGTTAAATATGTGTTTAAACGTTCATTCATTCTTGCGTTTTTTCGGTTAAAACGATTTTGAATTAAAAAGACAAAGATAGGTCCAATTCCAAACATAACGATTGGATTACGGTAAAATCTATAAGCGAATTTAATGTGCCATGGTGCTGCTAAATACTCATCGATTGTCAACATCCAAATGTCACCTGTCCCACGTTTGTCTAAGTTTGAGCTTGTTGCATGGTGAACAGTATGCTCATGCTGCCATTGACTAAATGGAAAAATCGTTATAATCCCTGTTATAGTACCAACGATTTTATTAGCCTTTCTACTTTTAAAGAAAGAGTAGTGGGTACAATCATGAAAAATGATAAAAATCCTTACTAGGAAGCCTGCTGCAACAATACAGATAGGTAAAGTTAGCCAATATGAAATGGATAGGCTTTGGTAAGCAAGTACCCAAAGTAAGAAAAACGGTCCAATTGTATTAATCATCTGAAATATACTTGTTTTCAAGTTGGATTTTTCGTAAGGAGCAACTTGTTTACGTAAATTAGCTTGTTTTTGCTTTGTATTTGTCATTAACATTGTTCCCTTCATCAATTGATTAACTTAATGATATAAGATTTAAAAGGTTGTGTGTAGACATACGTGTCATGTGTACATACATGATAAATGTCATATATGTTTTTCAAATATTTGGGTTTTAAGGTTTGATGAGGTTAATAACGGTGGTTTTTATTATGATACATATAAAAAACTCAGAGCTATATGGATAGTCTGAGCCTCGTACCTATTCTTATTAATGTGGTTTTAAAACAACTTTTATACAATCATCTGTTCTTGTATCAAAAATCTCATAACCATGTTTTGCTTTGTCTAACGGGATAATATGTGTGATAATTTCAGCTGGATCGACTTTTCCTTCACTAATTAGGTTATAAATATGTGGCATGTATGGAATAACTGGAGCTTGACCAGTTTTCAAGTCCACATTACGTTGGAATATGTCACCTAATGGGAATCGGATGGGTGGAATGACCGACCAAGTGAATGCGACAGACTTCTTGATATCAACAAAAGCGGGTATTAGAAATCTAGCATTTGCTTTAACAGAGACTGCCACACCTGAACTCCGAGCAACCTTAAGAGAAGAGTTAAGAAACGCAGTAGAAACACATGAACAAATTTCAAACTACATGATTTCTAGAGGAATGTATCATCCGAATGACTTAGGAGAGCAATTAAAATTAGATTTACAAATTACAGATACCGCTTTAAATTTAGCTGATAAGCAATAGAAAACAAAAAGAGAGGGGGAGCCCTCTCTTCTACTCTTCATCCTCTTCGTCCATCATTTCATCAAAAGCTGATGATACTTTATCAAATTCCTCATCACTTTCAATTGCAGAGAAATCGCCGTCTTCATCTACTTTTAAAAAGAAAATATCGATATCTTCATCTGTTTCTTCTTGAAGGTCTTCAACAAAGCTAACGGCTACATAATCCGTACCCTCAATTGTCATGGTTCCTACTACTTCTACCTCTTGTTCTTCATTATTCTCATCACTAATCGTAAACACTTCTCCTACTTCTATCTTTTCCATTTATATCTCCTCCTCTTGCTCTATGTATGTCGAAAAGAGCTTGTTAAAAAATGAATACCTACTGACTTATCATTAGGCATTCCAGAAAAATTTATAACAAGATTTGTCAACTTTTTAAATCATATCATAAACCAGACATTTTTTTCCGAATAAAAAACCTACATCCTAATTATAAGAATGTAGGTTTATTAAAAATATTAAGGTTGTACAGGAACTAAGTAGTTCTTTTGTTGAGTTTGACCATCTTTTAGAACGATAACACCCATAACATAAGTACCAGCAGGAACTTTGCTACCATTTAGTTTACCATCCCATGTATAAGTGTTTAATCCTACTTTGTTATCAGTAGATTGAGCAACTGTTCCAAGTAAATCCCCAATTGCACCATTTGTATATTTTGAAAGAGTAAATGTTACACGGTCTGCTCCACCAGGAAGCTCTACATTCATATCATAACCACCATTAGCATTCTGACCGTATGAGAAAGTAGTTAAATGATATGGATTTTGAACAAAAAGAATCGTTGGAACATCAATCGTTTGTTTCCCATCACTTACTTTAATTGTACCTTCATAGTAACCAGGAGTAAGTTTAGATGCGTCAACTTCTACTTTAAAGTTAACTTTTTGTGTGCTCTTAGATTGGACGTTAAGGTTTTTACTTGTAACTACCTTAATACCAGCTGGGTTTCCTTTAAATGCTACATCAAATGTATATTTCTTTCTTTCATTCGATAAGTTTTGAATCGTAATAAATTGTTGTCTTTCTTCAACAGACTCAAGGTTAGAATAAACACCAAATGAATGACTTCCAGGTGTTACTAGAGTTTGTGTTCCGATTGCGTCTACTACTCGGATACTACCTGCACCTTGTGTGTTGTGCGGATATACATGTCCATTTGGATCAACAAGCTCTGCTGCTGTATTCATTAACGCTGCTTTTACTTGATCCACTGTATAATTTGGTTTTGCTTGTAAAAGTAATGCTGCTGCACCTGCTACGTGTGGTGAAGCCATACTTGTACCTTGCTTTGCACCGTAACCACCAGGGATCGTACTATTGATGTTTACACCAGGAGCTGATACATCCGGTTTGATCATCCAAGTAGATTCAACAGGTCCACGTGAAGAAAAGCTCGCAACTGTTTCACCAACTGATTTACTTAAAGCTGTTGTAAATTTCACTGTATTTTTACCAGCAGCCAACTCAGCTAGTAATTTTTCACCATCTGCTTTAGTTAAGCGAACTGTTGGTACAGCCATTCCTGCAACATCAGGAATTTCACCTTCAAGATGATTATAAATGATTGCCCCTACTGCACCTTGTGCTTTTGCATTATCTGCTTTTTCAACGAAAGGAATCTCACCACGAGAAATCAATGCAATTTTCCCTGTTAGGTCTTTTCCAGCTACATCCTGAGCTCGTCCTAACCCAACATTTACAAATTCAAGTTCTTTACCACTTAAATAAACTACTGATTGATCGTTAGGGAAGCCCATTACGGCTGCACTTGGGTAGCTAACTCCTTCAGACGTAAATAGTGAAGCACTGTAAATGTTGTAAGGTAATTGAGTTGCTCCAACTGAGATTGCTTGACGAGAAGTTCCAGGAGAACCTACCGTCCAGTTGTTTGGACCGCTGTTTCCGTTTGAAGTAACGGCTACTACTCCTTCTGCCATTGCCCAATCTAATGCAATACTAGTAGCAAAGTCTGGGTTATTTAACGAATTTCCTAGTGATAGATTCATAACATTTGCGCCATCTTCAACTGCTTTTTCAATACCAGCAATAACATTTTCAGTTGTTCCTCTACCGCCAGGTCCTAATACACGATAAGCAAGTAATGTTGCATCTGGAGCAACACCTTTAATCTGGCCATCTGCAGCTACTGTTCCAGCAACGTGTGTTCCGTGGTCTGTCGCAGCACCTCTAGGATCACCAGCTGGAGTTTCTTGTGGGTCATTATCGTTATCCACAAAATCGTACCCTTTGTATGCTCCAAAGCTACCTTCTAAATCCGGATGTGTATAGTCCGTCCCTGTGTCAATAACAGCAACCGTTACACCTTCCCCAGTATAACCAGCATCCCAAGCTTTATTTGAGCCGATATGTGGTGCACTAGCTAACATTGTTGGACTAAATAATTCAGAATCAATTGACTGTGTATCTGAAGTTACTTGGTATTCTACGTTTGGATATACGGCTTTAACTCCAGGAGTTGCAAGTAAATTAGGGATTTCATTAGCTGGAACTTCTAAAGAGAAACCAGAGAACACATAGTCATACTCTCTGTTTACTTTTACTTTACCAATTTTATTTTGTAATGCTTTAACTACTTTGCCTCTCTCAGTAGCTAATCTCTGTTTTGTTTGCCCTTTACCTTTCTTCTTTGCTTCAATAATAGATTCTTCTGTTAACTGAATGATCACCGTAACCGGTTTAGAAGAAGTTACATCAAAATTCCCCAATAATTCCACAGTAGGTAATGTGGTTTGGGTATATGTATTGGCTGAAGCCCCCATACCAAAACTAGATAGTGAAACCGTAAGAACAATAGCTGATGCTAGAGTACGAATGTTCTTTTTTCTTCTTTTCATTAAATAATACCCCTTTCGTTTCTGAAAAATAGAATAATAGTTTTAGATAGTCTTCCGATAAGATTAGTAAGATGATTACAACTATTATTATAATTCCAAATAAACAGAATATTCTGTAGGCAATAGCACCTGATTTTAACGACAGAAAACTACCTTTTTATGACAAAAATTACTATCTTTTCTCTTAATTATTCAAAAAAAGTATGAATAAATGGTCACGAGTTGATTGTGTAGAAAAAGTTCAATAGTCTACGGAACTATAATTAGATATTTTTACTAATAGAGGAGAAAAAAGAAAAGTCCTTTTTTTAAATATTATTGATTCAACATATTTGACTCTCTGAGTGGATTGTAGCGGAAGGCACTTGACTCCAGCAAGGAAATAGAGGAAAGGTCGAGACCCCGCAGACGGAACGGCGAGGAGGCTCGACTTCCTCCCTGCGGAAAGCAAGTGCCTGGAGCGGAAAGGAACGGGCAAAATATAAGAAAAAACAATTATCTATTAGAATATAGCCATAGAAAAAACTACCGATACTACAGCTCGATAGTTTTTATAATTTTAAAATTAGTGGTAATTCAATTGTAAAGGTTGTTCCTTCACCTTCTATACTTTTTACGGAAATCACTCCTTCATGATTTTCAACAATCTTTTTAGTGATCATTAATCCGAGACCAGTACCATTTGGTTTTGTGGTAAAGAAAGGCTCAAAAATTTCGTTTATTACAGATTTTGACATGCCTGTTCCATTATCATGAACATGCAAATATACTTTAGTTTCCGTACATTTTACTTCTAAAGTGATATCCCCTTTTCCATTAATACTCTCCATGGCGTTTTTTATTAGGTTTAGTAGAACTTGTTTCAACTGTGATTCAACCAATTTTATGAATATTTGTTTGTGATCAAAGTTTTTATGTATGGTGACCTCTTTGTTGCCCGCTTCTATTTCTACTAATAAAATAACCTCTTCAATAATCGTTATTATATTTGCCTTATTAAATTCCAAGGGAACCGGATTGGCTAACGTGAGTAACTCACTAGCAATCAATTCAATTCTTTCAATTTCACTTCTCATGATAGGTATATACCTTTTTACAATCTGTTCTTCTGAATCAGCCAGTTGCAAAAATCCTTTTAAAGATGTTAATGGGTTTCTAATTTCATGAGCAATGCTAGCAGCAAGATGTCCTACCGTATTCAACTTTTCTGATTGTATCAGTTTGTGATGATTTCTTTTCTGTTCAGTAATGTCTCTAATAATGACTTGAACCGCTTTTTCCCCTTGAAAAATGGTTGAAAAACCAATCACTTCTACATCTATTAATTGACCGTCCACAGTGTACATTTGCTGTTCCATTCGTTCAGGAATGTCATCCAGTTCCAGTATTCTATTAATCCGTTCAGACGCAATGGTATGAAAGTTAGGATGCAACAGTTTATTAATGGGCAGATTGATAAAATCACTTTCGTTTGATCCTCTAAAAATCTTAATAAAAGAACGGTTTACATAGACAAATTTAGAGTCATAAACCACGCATATACCATCTAGGGAGTTATCTAATAGAGCCTTATAATTTTCATTGATATTAGTAGTAAAATTCCAATTAGAGTATTTCTTTTCCACTTCTAAGATAGAATAACTGTCCGTTTCTTGTATTTGAATTACGTTTTCTTCTTTTCCCATATAACTCCCCTTTCCTTTTTCAATTTTCGGTTACTTTTTTGTTTATTATATCTTAAAATTTTCATTTTGAACATTTGAAATTTTCCTCTAAATTTTGCATATTAGAAAATTAAGTAATATTTTGACTACTTTTGTCGTATCTATTACATTTTCTTAGAAATTAGGTACTATTTATCTAAGTAAATAGAATAGGATGATTGGAAAATGTTGTTAAGGACTATGATTGAGGAAACTAGGAGAGATATGTTGAATATTGCTGAGTTGAAAGGACAAACTTCTCCTTTCACTGTGTTAACTAGTCAAAAGCTAGATCATTTACTCAATCTCTATCAAAAAAAATACGGACTAACTGACGAATTTTACAAGATGGAATTACTAGACCTTAAAGTGAATGGAAGCCTAATTAGTAACATTATACAAGGGTCACTAGAGTTTGATTCCTCTTTAAATAAGCTTATTAATGAATATCAATTAAATCGTAAGGATCCATTTGAATGGTATTCTTTAGAGGAGTTTCAAACCATCTTCTCGTATTTGGAGGAAAATTATGATCCGAATATTTTTACGAATATTGGTAGATATGTTCCAATTAATTGTATTTTCCCTGAAAACATCGATTCTTTTGAAAAAGGTCTATTTAATCTAAATACGGCTTATCATTTAAATCATACGAGTAAAAAAGCAGGATTTTATGAGGTTATATTTGATGGAAGAAATGAGTTTCAAGTAATATGTCATACACCTTTTTATCCCTATGCTTTTAACTATGGAATATTGAAAGGACTTGCGGAAAAGTATCGTGTGGAAGTTCAAATCACCGTTGTATCTTTTATAAAAGGAGGAGAATTTAGAGTCATTATGGATAAATAAACTTACTTCTTGTGTTCACTAATGAGAAAATCAGTGAGGAATCTATTCCCCACTGATTTTATTTTGAAAAATTGTCACTATTTTTCTTCGTTCTTTTCCGGCACTACGCAACCATCATCCGTACAAAAAGCTCCCGCCTCTGATGAAAGATCTTGAAATACAGGCTTTGGATTTTCTTCTTCCCAGACTTTTTGCAGTGCATTTACAAACGTTTCTCTAGGTTGAGCACCTGAAATCGCATATTTTTGATTTATGACGAAATAAGGAACCCCGCTAACTCCATACTGAGCCGCAATGGACTGATCCATTCTAACATCGTTTGCGTACGCAGTTTTATCTTGCAGAACATTGATTACTTCTTCTTTATCTAATCCAACACTATCACCAATATCGGCTAAAGTTTCTGTATTACCAATATGTTTTGATTCAGTGAAATAAGCGAAAAGTAGTTTTTCCGTAATTTCTTTCTCTTTTCCTTTTGTCATGGCAAATTTCGTTAATCGATGGGCATCGAATGTATTAGTAGGTTTCATTTCATCAAAATTAAAAGTTAAGCCAACACTAGCCGCCTGTTGACCTACCCCTTCATTTGCTTGTTTCGCTTGTTCAACACTCATCCCATACTTCGCGGCAAGGGCTTCATGAATGGTTTTATCAATTTGAACAGGTGAGTTTGGATCTAATTCAAACGCTTTAAACTCCACTTCCACTTGATCTTTAAATGGCATCTCACTAAGAGCCTCTTCTAAACGTCGTTTTCCAATATAACAAAAAGGACAAACATAATCGGACCAAACTTGAATTTTCATATTAACACCTCATTTTATAATTACAATGCTAGGTTCACTTGCTATGATTTTTCGAATCCCTTAGCATCAATTTTCCTTGTACACTATAGGTGAACTAGTTATTAGTTTCCTTTTCGTTGCTCGTCAATCAATTCGCTAATGATTTCAAACGATCTTAATCGGTCCTCTTGGTGATAAATATGACTATTAATCATGATTTCATCAGCACCTGTTTCACTTAGGAAAATTTCTAATTTTTCCTTAACCGTCTCTTTATCTCCAACAATGGATGTTCTTAGCTGCTGTTCAATCGCCGAACGTTCAAATGGGCTCCATAAGTCCTCAATGTTGTCGATTGGAGGACTTAGTAATGAAGGACGATTTCGAACTAAGTTTAAAAACTGTTGTTGTATAGAAGTGAAGAGCCATTTTGCTCTCTCAGTTGTATCTGCCGCAATTACGTTCACACATACCATTGCATAAGGTTTTTCGAGTGAGTCAGAAGGTTTAAAGCGTCTTTGATATAGCTCTATTGCAGGTATGGTATGATCAGGTGAAAAATGACTGGCGAATGCAAATGGTAAACCAAGTTCCGCTGCTAACTGTGCACTAAACCCACTAGAACCTAATAGCCAGATTGGAACATCTAATCCTTCCCCTGGATAAGCACGAACACGTTTTATTTCAGGACCCGGATTGAAAAATCCTTGTAATTCTTCGAGTAATTCCGGGAAGTCATGTCCATCACTTCTAAGCTGTCTTCTCAATGCTTGAGCCGTCAATTGATCGGTCCCTGGCGCACGACCTAACCCTAAATCAATTCTCCCTGGATACATGGATTCTAACGTACCGAATTGTTCTGCAATCACTAGTGGAGCATGGTTCGGCAACATAATGCCACCTGATCCTACCCTAATTTTGGAAGTTCCTGCAGCTATATAACCAATTACAACAGAGGTTGCTGAACTAGCAATCCCAGGCATATTATGATGTTCCGCTAGCCAATAACGGTGGAAACCCCATTTTTCTACATGTTGTGCCAAGTCCAAACTGTTTTTGAATGATTGTGAGATTGTTCCCCCAGCCACTACTGGTGCTAAATCAAGCACAGAAAGTGGGATGTCACTTAATCGTTTAGTCATAACCTAATTCTCCTTTGATACTATTAGCAATGTGCTCTAGAGCATAACGTTCAAATTTTTTTCACAAAACAGTGATTAATTCGAAAACTGATTTGCAATTAACTCATATGAGCGAAGACGATCCTCAAACTCATGAGTAATAGTTACAATCATTAACTCATCAGCATTATATAAAGTTTTTAAATGTATAAGTTGTTCTTTCACTTCGAGAGGATTTCCAATCACCATATTTTCTTTCTTTAATTTTAGTTTATCCTCTTCTTCAGGAGTCAGAGGGTAGAGTTTTGCTTTTTCTATTGTTGGTATTCCCTCTTTTCCTTCTCCTTTACTTAACTGCACACCCCAGATTAAATTACAAAGTGCTAGTTCCTCAGCTTTTTCAGTTGTTTCAGCACAAATGGCTGATATCGTTACGATCACTTTTGGTGGGTTTAACTTATTTTGATAATGTTTTTTATAGGTCTGAATGATTTCTTTTCCGTTCTTATCACTCATAAAAGCACCAAATACATACGCCGTTCCGTATTCTCCGGCTAGGATTGCACTTTTTTCAGACGTACCTAGAATCCATGGTTCCGGTGGTACAGTTGGAACAGGGGCAGCCGATACTTTTGAAAACATATGGTCAGTAGGGAAATCGTTGTTCAGAAAGTGTAATAGCTCTTTTATTTTTTCAGGCATTTTTCTAACTTGTTCTAAGTAATTATCGGAAAGTGCCATAGTTGCCTCTGCTGAACCACCTGGTGCTCTCCCAATCCCAATATCAATCCGGTTTGGAAAAAGAGTCGATAACAAATTGTAAGTTTCAGCCACTTTATATGGTTTATAATGGGGAAGTAAAACAGCACCAGACCCAATACGTATGTGGTTAGTATGTGCTCCAATGTAACTTAACATCACTTCAGGAGCTGAACAGGCTAATCCTGAAAAGTCATGATGCTCAGCAATCCAATAACGTACATACCCTAATTCCTCTGCTTTCCTTGCTAGTTGCATAGAAGCTTGCAGGGTATCTTGAGGAGTTTTTCCAGAGGGAATCGGTGCTTGATCTAAAATACTAAGGTTCATGATTGTCTCCTTCACAAGCCAAAATATAATCCAGGTATATCTTGAAGTCAAGATATTAGCTCACAGAAAAAAGTCAGCCTTCATGTCAATGGCTGACTTTCTTTATTCAACCTTCTAATCCTTCAACTACAGCAAAAAGTAAACGATGAATCAATTGATACGCTTCACCAATCGTCATGTCTTCATTAAAGTCGCTTGCATAATTTAATGTAAAGTTTAAATTCCAAAAACCTTCATTTGCATCAAACATTAAGTCGAATTTTGCCCCTTCGCCATTCAGTAAATGATTTAACTGCATTTTAAGTTGACCTTCAAACTTTTTCTGAAGTTTTAACCCAAGCATTACATCGTATGTACCAAATACATCATCTACCTCTAGAGATACAGCATCGACATCTAATAATTCAAACCAAGGAGATTCTAGATAAATAAATTCATTTTTATTCTTCTGTAGATACTGAATTGATTGGTTTAAAAATGAGGCTGTTTCTTCTGCAAGTACATTTTCAGACTCTTTATCACAACGTTCGATATAAGCATCTGCAAACCTAGTTCCTTCTTCCTTCTCATTTAAGTCAATGGAACCAAGATTTAGTTCATATTTTTGTATAAAATTAATTTCTTCTTTAAATAAGGATATGGTGTTACCATTTTCTTCGATATGTTTTTTAAGATTGTTCTTTAACAAATACATAACCTCCTATTTATGATGAGCCTGAGGTACTGTTGTATGAAAAGTTGATTCATACAACAGTATATCCAGAATTAACGTATTTACAATTGCTTATATTAAGTCCATCTCAATAAAGACCGGACAGTGGTCACTACCTAGTATTTCCGAATGAATCTGAGAGTCTTTTAACGAATCTACTAATCTATTAGATAAAATAAAATAGTCAATTCGCCATCCAATATTTCTTGCTCTAACATTAGCCATATAGGACCACCAAGTAAATTGATCTCCTTGGTCCGGATATAGTTGTCTAAAAGAATCAACAAATCCTGAGTCTAGTAGAGACGTCATTTTTTCTCGTTCTTCATCTGTAAAACCGGAATTTCCTCTATTTGATTTGGCATTTTTCAAATCAATTTCCTGGTGAGCCACATTTAAGTCGCCACAGAATATAACTGGTTTTTTAGAATCTAGTTCTATTAAATATTCGCGAACTTCATCTTCCCATTCTATTCGATAATCAATTCTTGAGAGGTCTCTTTTTGAGTTAGGTGTATAAACGTTCACTAAGTAGAATTGATTAAATTCTAATGTAATGACTCTTCCTTCAGGTTCAGAATCATTAGCACCAATCCCATATTTAACAGAAAGGGGTTTATGCTTAGTGAAAATAGCCGTACCCGAATACCCTTTTTTAAGAGCGTAATTCCAGTATTGGTGATAGTTTTCTAACTCCAAATTGATTTGTCCTTCTTGAAGTTTTGTTTCTTGGATACAAAAAATATCTGCGTCTATTTCTTTAAAGTATTCTAAGAAGCCTTTTTTTACACAGGCGCGAATACCGTTTACATTCCATGATACGAATTTCATTGGGTTAACTCCTTGCTCTTAAGATGCCTAGAAAGCTCTATCGTCTATTATACAATTTTATACAAGAGAAATAATAGGAAAAAGCTATACCTGATTAGATATAGCTACAACTCTTTATAAAACCCTTTAGTTTGCTACTATTACATAATATGTGCACAACACCCGTTGATTTCCGCTACGGGCGAACGCTTTCCGCGGGGTGTGGCTTGAGCCTCCTCAGTCGCTTAGCTCCTTGCGGGGTCTCAAGGCTCACACTTCATCCCGCAGGAGTCGTCGCCCTTCCCTCCAATCAACTAGTTACTGGATTTATAATTTTGTGGTTCTTTTTGTGAACAACATAAAATTATCCCTTGTAAAAATAACTAGAATTCTATCTCTGTCTTTTCTGTCTATTGGTGCCTCCGCTAGTGCCTTTTCTTTTACTGAAACTAGGAGATGTTGGTTTTGTTCTTGTTGTTTGGCGGCTTCCACTGGATGTTTGATCATTTCTATTTTCTTGCCTATTGCGAGAGTGTTCAACATCTTGGCCTTTTTCTCTATTAAAAGTGGGGTTTTGCACACCTTTTCTTGGCTTAAATGAATCTTTCCCTGTTGGCTTTTCGTCTGTTTTTCTATTTCTTTCTATTGTTCGGTCTTTGCTAACCCATTTACTATCACGAGTTCTACCTTTAGGCGAGTCTTCTCTCTTATCCACTTTACTGTCACGAGTTCTGTCCTTTGGCGTGTCTTCTCGCTTCATTTTACTATCAGGAGATCTGCCCTTAGACCTATCTTCTCGTTTATCCCTTTTATTTCGATTGTTTGGTTTTCTTTTCTGTTTTTTCTTAGAGTCTTGGTTCGGCTTTGTTTCGATACCTTCAGCGACTTTTGCATTACCGAGGTTCTTCTTGTCAATAAAGATATTTAACTCGCGCTCAATCAAATCAAGAGCTGGTCGATCATCTGATGAATAAAGAGTAGTCGCCAGTCCTGTCATTCCTGCTCTTCCTGTTCGGCCGATACGATGAACGTAGCTTTCCGAATCTTGCGGGATATCATAGTTATAAACGTGAGTAACTCCTTCAACGTCAAGTCCTCTAGCAGCTACATCTGTAGCTATTAATAGCTGTATTTCTCCATCTCTAAAGCGTTTCATTACTTGTTCTCTTTTGGCCTGTGATAAATCTCCATGTAACTCATCACATTTTAAACCATGTGATTTTAAAGCTTCATACAATTTACTTACTCTTCGCTTTGTCCGACAGAAAATGACGGCTAGATAAGGTCGATGCATTTCAATTAGTTGAATTAAGGTTCCCTGCTTTGCACGGTCAACTGTATGGATGGCAATTTGTTTAACGGTCTCTGCAGGTCCTTGTGTTTTTTCAACTTGAATATATTCCGCTTCCTTCATGTGCCTTTTAGCTAATTTCCTTACCTCAGCTGGAATCGTTGCAGAAAACAACATTGTTTGTCGGCTTTTAGGTGTTTCCTTAATAATAGTTTCAACCTCATCAAGGAAACCAATATGTAACATTTGATCAGCTTCGTCAAGAACTAAGAAAGACAGCTGTCCTAAATCGATGGTTTCCCTTTTAATATGGTCTAATAGACGTCCAGGAGTTCCTACTACCAATTGCACGTTTTTCTTTAACTTCTTCAACTGTTTTTCAACGTCCTGACCGCCATAAACAGCCAATACATCGACATCTTCTATATCCTGTATGAGTTTTTCAATTTCTTCTGTAATTTGTAAAGCTAATTCCCTTGTTGGTGTAATAATTAATGCTTGGACATGTGTTGCACGTTTGTCTATTTTTTCTAATATGGGTAAAATAAACGCTAATGTTTTCCCTGTCCCCGTTTGGGCTTGGGCAATGATGTCTTTTCCTTCTGTTATGTATGGAATCGCCTGTTCCTGTATAGGTGTTGGTGTAACAATTCCGTTATGACGTAATTTATGAACGATATTTTCCGATAGGCCAAGTGATAAAAAATCACGCACTTTCATAATCCCTACTTTCTAAATAAAACCACATTTAATTATTAATATCTACTTAATAATGAGTGTTTGTTTTATAAATATCAAGTATTCATTGATTTTACCCTAAAATAAAAGGTATCTGGTTTTCCAGATACCTTGATCGTTAGCTAATTGGAGAATGGTTAGTATCAACACTTTTACGTATACTTCTTGCAGCCTCTTTTACCGATGGAGCTAAGCTAATGGCAGAAATAACAGAAACTCCATCACCACCAGCTTCCATTACAGTATGAGCATTTTCAGCATGAATACCACCGATTCCTACAATTGGAATGCTGATCCCTTTATCTCTCAATTCTTTAATAAGAGATACTCCTTGTACTGGCTTTGCATCTGTCTTTGTTTGGGTCGGGAAAATCGGTCCAATTCCAAAATAATCGGCACCTGCATTCATTGCCATAATGGCTTCTTCATGGTTATGTACAGATACACCAAGAATCATATTGCCTATTTTTTTTCTAACCATTTCAACGGGTTCGTCCTCCTGACCAATATGAACTCCATCAGCGTTAATGGCTATAGCTAAATCAATGTCATCATTTACAATAAAGGGGATATTCACTTTTTTACAAAGCTTTTGTAGTTGTAGGGCTAGATTTAGTTTCTGTTCGTCTTTTAGTGCCCCTTCTCCTTTTTCTCGATATTGAAAAAAGGTAATGCCTCCATCAATCGCTTCTTTTAAAACATCTAAAGGGTTCCTATTGCAATTTGTACTGCCCATAATGAAATATAACTTCAAATGGAATCTTAACTGTTCAGCAGTCATATTCTAGTCTCCCTTAGACTCTTCCTATAAGCTCCATGGTTTGTTGGTCCATGACCTAGTCCAATGTAAAGCTGGTCTTCAATTGCAGCCTGAATAAAGTCTTTTGCTGTTTTAACAGCTTTTTCAATTTGAATTCCCTTCGACAGTTCTGCTGCAATAGCTGCCGAAAAAGTACAACCCGTTCCGTGCGTATTTTTTGTCTGAATTCTATCACTTTCAAAAATGATAAAATTTACTCCATCGTATAAGAGGTCATTGGATTTCAAGGGGTCTGTGTCATGCCCCCCTTTAATCACTGCATTTTTTACACCCAAATCTATCAATCTTCTAGCTGCCTCTTTTTTATCTTCAAGACTCTCTATTTTCATACTAGTTAACTCTTCTGCTTCTGGAATATTTGGTGTAACAATGGTTGAGATGGGAAGTAAATATTTTTTTAGAGCTGAAATGGCGTCTAATTTTAGTAGGGAAGCTCCACCTTTAGCGATCATAACGGGATCCACTACCACATTCGTCCATCCATATTGTTTAATTTTTCCTGAAACTGCTTGAATAATTTCTCCATTAAAAAGCATCCCTGTTTTGATTGCGTCCGTTCCCATATCTGTACCTATGGAGTCCATTTGTTCAGCAACTGCATCTGGTGTAAGCGGGAAAACTGCTTGAACTCCTAATGTATTTTGAGCCGTAATGGCTGTAATAGCAGACATACCAAAAACCTCTAACTCCTGAAAGGTTTTAATATCCGCCTGAATCCCTGCACCACCACCACTATCTGAACCTGCTATGGTTAACACTTTCCTCAATGTCTAATCCCCCTATTCAACTCTTTCAAAAGAGCTATATTTTCGTAAATCATCTTCAGTTATAAGAGACAATTGATTTAAAAACTCGATTTGAAAGCTTCCTGGACCAAGTGTAGCTGTCCTTTTAGCGGCCATTTCTGCTGCTACTCCATACGTAGTTAAAGCAGCTACTGAAGCTAGCATGTAATCTGTTTCAACAGAGGCAAATGCTCCAACTACTGAAGTTAATAGACAACCAGTGCCTGTTACTTTTGTTAATAATGAATGTCCATTGCGAACAATATAAGTTTGATCACCGTTCGAGACTACATCATCTTTCCCAGTAATGATTACGATGGTGTTAAGCTTTTTAGCTGTTTTTTGAGCTAGCTCTCTAATATTCCCTTTTGTATTTCCAGCATCTACACCTTTGATATCCCAATTTTCTCCCGATATATTAGCAATCTCTGCTGCATTCCCCCGAATAACGGCTATTTCTATTTCGTTAATTATTCTTCTAGCTGTCTCCGTACGATAAGGAGTAGCTCCTGTACCAACAGGATCAAAAATAACCGGAACTCCTGATTGATTAGCTGATTTCCCTGCAATCATCATCGATTCAACTACTTGAGAATGGAGTGTCCCCATGTTTAGAACTAGTGCCCCAGCAATTTTGGCCATATCCGCAACCTCTTCAGCTGCATACGCCATAACAGGTGAAGCACCTAAAGCTAATAACCCATTCGCAGTGAAGTTCGTTACCACTACATTCGTAATATTATGTACAAGCGGATTAACCTCTCTTACTTTATTTAATAAGTTAAATACTTGACTCTTTTCCATGAGCAATTCCCTCCTAAGGTAAAATAAAATAGTTTAAAGAAGATGCAAATCCTGATCTAAGTAGGCTGTTTTCATATAGTTGTAGTCTACTCCTTATTTACAAGTCTGAGTTGATTGGAGCGGAAGGTACTTGACTCCTGCAGGAAAAGAGGGGATGGGAGACCCCACAGGCGGCACGCCGAGGAGGCTCCCATCCCTCCCTGCGGAAAGCAAGTACCTGGAGCGGAAATCAACGGGTAATGTTTAAAACAACCAATCTATCTGAAAAAAACCTAAAATAAAAAGCCAGACCCATAAAAATGGACCTGGCTGGTTGGTTAGTAAAAGAAACATGCATCTTTTGACTACTTTCCTACGCTGGTATAATCCAGATCAGGTCCAAAGGGTTAAAAAACATCCGTTTTTCTCTCAGCTCCAATGAGCACCCCTAGTAGTTAAACGTATTCAATTCTCTTTTATAGTAACTTTTCAAACAATGAAAGTAAACAGTAGATTACTACAATAATATAGTAAGTTAGTTCTTTATAATATTCTTATTTTGCAACAGAAACTCTTTTTTTAAAGTCGTGTTTCCAGTTAAAAAATGATGAACACGTCTTCCTGTTTTAATACCTGACTCAATGGCACCATCGATAAATCCGGCCCAACCGTTCGCATAGGTTGACCCAGCTAAGAACACAGCATTTTCAGGTGTATTCCAAGCCTCCTGAAAGGACGTTAGTTGATTAGGCTTTAACATAGGCCAGGTTTCTTTCGTAAACTCATCATTGACCCAATCATGACCGGTACATTCAAGTACTTCTACATCAGGTAACCAATACTTCAGTGCTTTCTCCACATCTTCACGATTGTTAGGATCTAATTTTTTAACATCAGCACCAAAACCTACGATAATGCTATCTTCACCTACATAACGATCTAAATGGACAGAGTTTAATGGATAATCTCCATGTGCTAAAGCATCAAAAGGCTCTAGTTTTCCTTTTAGTTTTGCCCAAACTTTAACTCCCTTTGAAGTCTGCCCTTCCTTCGATGAAGCCTGTTTTTCTTTTGAAAGTGGCGGTGAAAATTCAACATCCTTTAAGGTCGTTAAAGGTACCGTAACGATTACAGCTTTTCCAGTGTACGTTTTTCCTTTTTGTGTAGTTACAATCACTTGATTATTTTGCTGTTCAACTTTCTTCACTACAGTGGAAAGTTTCAAATCGGCGTCGGCGTCAGATGCCATGGCTTCAATAAGTGCTTTTGTACCTTTCTTAATCCTGAAACTTGAAATCATTGCACTATGTGTATCCCAGTTCCCTTGTGAGAACACCCACCAACGAAAGATTTGCGTAAGTGCACCTTCCGCAGGGGAACCACAGAAATCTGAGGCAACCCAACCGTGAATAATATCATACTCTTCTTGAGTTAAATTAAACTGTTTTAAAAATTCGTCTGCCGTCAGTTTATCTAAGTCTTTCATATCTGGAGATGAAAGTGGTTGAAAAGGGAGTGGCATATTTTTATTGCTTTCTTTCATTAACTTTTCAATAGGACCTCTTAACTTTTGTCTAAACTCAGGAACCGTTGAGGAATAAGTTTTGTTATTTGTAATCCAATATACCTTTTCAGCTTTAGGACCTGTCGTTAATTCTAAATCGTATCTAGTAATCTCTGTCCAGACGTAAGGTTGATGCCAGTGAACATAAGTCCCACCCATTTCAAGCTCAGAATCTAGACGTTTGTCTACCCAAGTTCGGCCGCCAATTCGGTCTCGTGCTTCTAAAACAAGTACATTATGTCCTAGTAATCTTAATTCTCTTGCTGCCGTAATACCAGAAAAGCCTCCACCAATAACAATGACATCATACTTTTTTTCTTTCATATATAACTCTCCTCCTTGAAAAACTTCATTTCCTAGAGTTAGTTGTTTAGTATGTGAGTTAATATTCATCATGAGAAAACCCCAGCACCCACTACTAGCATACTGGAGTTTTTCCAATTATATTTCTTCTTTTACATCGATTTCTGATGATTTTCTCTTGGTATAAACAAAGTGATAATAGAGATAACTCGCTACCACAAAGCCGAAGCCCCAATACAGGGAAGTTCTTTGAGTCGGATCAAAGGCTGTAAAGACGAAGATCGCTAAACACATAACGATACAAAGTATAGGAACGAAGGGGTACCATTTTACTCGGTATTTTAAATCTTCTATTTTCCCTCCACCCGCAACATATTGCTTTCTAAATTTAAGCTGTGCTACGGCGATGGCTAACCAAGTTAATGTCCCTCCAATTCCACTGATAGCAAGTAAGACGACAAACAATGTATCAGCAGCCACATAGCTAGTTAATAAGGAAAGTAAAGCAAACGCTAGTGTTACAAGTAACGCATTTGAAGGTACTCCTCGTTTATTTAATTTCGCTAATGCTTTCGGTGCCATATTTGTGTTGGCTAATGAATAAAGAATCCTAGTACAAGCGAACAATCCTGTATTACCAACAGATAATATCGCTGTTAAAATGATGAAGTTCATAATATCGGCCGCGTATGGAATTCCTACCATATCAAATACAGTTACAAATGGACTCTCTAATACACCTGCTGTTTTCCATGGAACGAGAGCACTTAAAACAAAGATCGCTAAAACATAAAATACTAATACACGGATAACAATGGCTCGAATGGCTTTTGGAATATTCTTCTCAGGATTTTCTGTTTCTCCTGCAGCAACACCCATAATCTCAGCCCCTTGGAAGGCGTAAATTACGGTCATCATAGAGATAAAGACACCAACCATTCCTGCTGGTAATAATCCATCACCAATAAAGTTTGAAAAATACGGTGTAGGTTCATTTCCTAAACTAATGACACCAAACATAGCGCAAAGACCAATAATAATGAATAAAATAACGGCTAAAACTTTAATTCCAGCAAACCAATATTCTGTTTCTGCAAAGCTTCTCGTTGTAAGTGAGTTGATGGTAAACAATAAAATGATGAAAATCGCACACCAGATCCAAACAGGCGTATCAGGGAACCATCTTTTCATTAACACACCTGCAGCAACAAACTCAAGTCCAACATACAAAGCCCAGCTTAACCAGTACACCCAACCGACAACAAACCCTGTTGCTGGACCTATAAACTTGGTCGCATGCGCTTGGAACGATCCCGAAACTGGCATAACCACGGACAATTCTCCTAAACAAACCATTGCTAAATACATGAGTAGTCCACCAACAAGATAGGCTATAATTGCACCGAATGGCCCTGCTTCTCCAATGGCATAACCAGATCCTAAAAATAATCCAGTACCAATAATTCCTCCAAGTGACATCATAAATAAATGTCTACTCTTCATGGCTCTTTTTAACTCAGGTTGACTCATATTTTCACCTAGCTTTCACATAAAATATGTTTTTAGTAAGCGCTTTCAATCCTTGGTGAAATGAATAGGAAGTCTATCTATTTTTATTTAAAAGAACATCTTTCAAATCTCTCTGAATCATTAAGTGAAAATGATGTACTAGATTCTCAGTTAAAGAGAATCGACCTTGTTCATAAGCTCCCGTATCTATCCCTTTTTGTACCATCTCACAAATCTCCAGGTCTTCTTTTCTTACTAATTCATCAATGGCCATTAATTTTTCCTCTTCTTCAGTAATTTCTTCATTCATAAAGAATGTCGTATATACGTATTTCGTTGTTCGGTGATCAATAGGAATAGACTGATGAATCGATAAATTTGCCGGTCCAGGATCAAAGGAAAACCACGTGTTAGGATAGAGCCAATAATACCTTCCACCTTGTCCCAACGGAAAATCCAATTTTAACCCTTTTAAAGGAGTTCCTTGATAGGAATAGTTTTCGTGCATCACATATTCATACTGGTTCATATCTAATTTTGAAACGAGTGCTTTATGAACAATGGAACAATGATCACATTCTAGATAATTATCAATGCCAATTTTCCAGTTTGATTGACAAATGGTTTCTTTCACACGTACTTTTTTTAGGTTGGATAGGTTATATTTCTTTACATGTTTGAATAAATCAGGATAGAGAGAGGACATAGAAGGTGCGTTTGGATCAAGATTTACAAAAATGAAGGATTCAAATACTTCTAATTTTATCTTCTTTAAACAAAATTCCTTAGGATTAAAATTCTCTACACCGTTCATATTTGGAGCGCGATTAAGGGTTCCATCTAAACGGTAAGTCCAAGCGTGATATGGACAAGTAAGGATTGGTTTATTTCCCTCTCCCTCAACTAGCTTAGAAGCTCGGTGTCTACAAACATTATAAAATGCACGTAGTTTACCATTTTGGTCATATGTGACGACAATCGGACGATTTGCTATTTCAGCGGTAATATAGTCACCCGCCTTTGTAAATTGACTCATATGCCCAACATACTGCCATGTTTTACTAAAAATCTCCTCATATTCAACATCTAGTACTTCTCTATTCGTATACAGCCAGGAAGGTAAAGTTTGTGACTCACTCAATTTCTCACTTACATGAAACGATTCATTTACCAATCATTTTCACCCCTATCATCATGAATATTAAACTAATAATAAATCAAAAATATTCTGAATTATATGTTCAATTTGTACAAAAAACATCACAAGTTTGATTCATTTTTTGGATACTTATTTTGCGAGGTGAGATAGATGAGAATTCTAGAACATATTGCACAAGACATTGTTGATAAAACTAGTGAAATTCTCCAATATCCAATAAGCATTACAGATAATGAAGGATTTATTATTGGATCTACTGATAAAAGTAGAATTGGGATATTCCACAAACCTTCTCTAGAAGTCATTAAAAGGAATACGACTGTTAATTGTAAAAGTGAGATTGGAAGTAATGTTCTTCCTGGTATTTCTGTTCCTTTGAAATTTAACAATAAAGTAATTGGCGTACTAGGAATTGTTGGTGATCCAAAGGAAGTAGAAAAATATGTACAACTTGTTAAAAACCAAGTGGAAATGATGTGTCAGGAAGCTTTTAGGAAAGAAATGAATGAACTGAAAGAAAAAATGGTTGAGGTATTTGTACATCAAATCATCCATTTTAAAGAATATGAGGAAAATGAACACATTCTCCAATATTCCAAACTACTTGATTTTGACTTTAGTGAAAATAGAGTTTGTTTATTAGTGGATATAAATGATCTATCGCATACTATATCGTCGAAACATGGTGATACAGAGCTATTTGGTGACTTTCAGTTACAGTATTTCCAAAGAGAAGTGTTAAGCTTCTTAAACTTGATTTTTCATGAAACACAAGGCGATATTGTTTCATTTTTAAACATTGAAAGATTTATCGTCTTAAAAACTCTTCCCTATCAACAATCCTACTCTGCCTTAATTGAAAGCTTAGAAGAGAGACTTGAAAAAATTAATACTTTTCTAAGTAGCAAATATCGCGTTTCTGCTACCATTTCTGTAGGTGATATATGCTCATCCAATACTGGTGTTTCTGAGTCTTATAAAAATGCCAAGAAAGCGATGAATGTTGGAGTAAAGACAGATTCAAAGAAATATATACATGTATATAATGAAAGAGATATGATGTTAAGGCTCCTCCCTAAGGAACTAACAACCGATTATCAAAGTAAGCTATTTAAGGTCATCCACGCCCTCATCCATCATGATAATTATGATATCTTAGCTGAAACCTTTATTTCTTACTGTAAAAATAATATGAAGCTAAGCGAAGCATCCAGAAATATGTATATTCATAGAAATACAATCATTTATCGCTTAGAAAAAATCAGTGAAATTACCTCTCTCAATACAAGTAATTTTGAGCATTGTATGCTTCTATATACGGCTATCCAATGTTATGAGGAATATAGAGAGAGTGAAAAAAATCAATCCTCCCCAATAAAGAAGGGTGAAGACATATTATTTAAGCTGTATTCATAGCCGCACAACTCGTCTGGTTCTATCTGAATCAGACTTTATTTATTATTAGTGGCCTTACTTTTGTTTAAATTCAATAAAATTAACGTCCTTCCTTCCACCATTTTTGTTTAAGTTGCACATAGCAAAAATTTGTAAATATTTTTATAGTTAAAATGCAGAATATTTTTACAATTTTCAAAGGAGGTGTATGCTGAATTGTAAGCGCTTTCTGTATGTTATCTATTTCATTATAAGGGGTGAAATCATTGAACAATAATCAAGTCATATGGTCATCAAGGATTGGGTTTATTCTAGCGGCGATGGGTATGGCCGTTGGTACAGGGAACATTTGGAGATTTCCACGAATGGTTGCAGAGCATGGTGGTGGATCCTTTTTAATCGGTTGGGCGATCTTCTTATTTCTTTGGTCCTTACCACTAATTATGGTCGAAATTTATATTGGTCGAAAAACAAGAATGGGCACGATGGGATCCTTTAGAGACTTTATCGGGGAAAAATTTGCTTGGATTGGACCTGTTGTGACTCTTGTTCTCATTGGAATTACCTTTTATTATTCCGTGGTTGTAGGTTGGACTTTTAAATATTTTATAGCAGCATTGACGGGTACGTTTACTAAAAAAATTGACTCAACCAAACTTTGGGAAAACTTCGTTAGTAATCCCGCTGAGCCGATACTTTACCATTTACTAGCTGTTGGGCTATGTGGGGTAATTGTATATATGGGGATTACAAAAGGAATCGAAAGAACATCAAAAGTTTTCCTACCTCTATTATTTCTCCTACTCATCTTTACGGCTATTCGTTCGGTAACCTTACCAGGAGCAATGGACGGTCTTGCTTTCATGTTTACTCCACAATGGGAGTATTTAGGTAAGGCATCTACATGGCTACAGGCACTCTCACAATCCGCATGGAGTGTTGGAGCTGGTTGGGGTCTCTATGCCACTTATGCTATATATACGAAAAAGCGTGATGACATCGCACAAAACTCTCTAACAGCTGGCCTAGGAAATAATTCCGTTGAGTTATTAGCAGGTCTAACGATTATTCCTGCTATTTTTGCACTAGCACCTTCTCAAGAGTATATTACACAAGCAACAAGCTCTGGAAATACGGGTTTAACCTTCATTTACATGGTTGAACTACTAAGTGTCATGCCGCAAACCTATATCTTTAGCATAGCCTTTTTCGGTGCCTTAGCATTTGCTGCCTTTACTTCATTAATTGCAATGGTTGAATTAATTACAAGAAATCTATCGGACTACGGAATTAAGAGAAATATTGCCATTCCAGTTACCGTTGCCCTTATCTTTGTAGGGGGAATTCCATCTGCTGCCAACATGGCGGTATTTAATAACCAAGACTGGGTGTGGGGAATTGGTATTCTACTTTCCTGTTTCCTTTATGCATTTGCGGCGATCAAGTATGGGGTAGAAAAAATGCGTGATGGTATTAACGAAGTAAGTTTTATAAAACTAAACAACTGGTGGGTTTATTCGATTAAATTCTTTATTCCTGCATTGTTTATCGTCATGACAAGCTGGTGGTTATACCAAGCAGTGACATGGTATCCTGATTCATGGTGGCTCCCGTTTGAAGAATTCAACGTAGGAACAGTCGTACTACAATTTGCGATTGTCGCACTCCTCACTCCTTTATTACTTCGTTTAAAAAATCGTCTGAGAAGCTCGGTTAAAGAAGAAGGGTTAAATGAAAAGGAGGACGTGTAAATGGGTGCATCCACTATTATTATGATGGTTCTCATGCTCGGTATTTTCTGGGGTGGCTTTTCATATATGGTTTATCGAACGTTAACGACTGAATATGAGGATTAATAGTGAAAGGCTGACATTTTTGATGTGTCAGCCTTTTATTTTTAGTTCTAATTTAATGAATTCTTCAATTTCTTACAAATATAATCCCCAACTTCTTCAGTCGTTGATTTTCCGCCTAAGTCCGGCGTTAAGATTTCCTTTTCTTGTAGAACATCTTCAATGGCAGTCATAATTGCCTCAGCTGAATCTTGTTCTCCCAGTTGCTCTAGCATCATACTCGTACACCAGATAGCAGCAATGGGGTTTGCAATCCCTTTACCTGCTATGTCAGGTGCAGAACCATGAACGGGTTCAAACATGGATGGATACCTCTTCTCAGGGTTGATATTGGCTGATGGAGCGATTCCAAGTCCGCCAACAATTGCAGCACCAAGGTCTGTTAAAATATCACCAAATAAGTTAGAAGCAACCACAACATCAAAGGTCTCTGGTTTGCTCACAAAGAAAGCCGCTAAAGCATCAATATGGACAATACTGCTTGTTACATCAGGATATTCCTTATTTATTTTGTGAACATATTCATCCCAAAATGGCATCGTGTGATTAATTCCGTTTGATTTTGTAGCTGCTGTGACATGCTTCTTCTTTCCTTTCGCTTGTGAAAGGTCAAAAGCATAGCGCAATACTCTTTCAACACCCTTTTTAGTGAAAACGCTATTTTGGATTGCCATGTCCATATCGGTTCCTTCATACATTCTTCCACCGATATTGGAGTACTCCCCTTCAACATTTTCACGGATCACGATTAAATCCAAATCCTCTGGAGTCTTTCCAGCAAGTGGCGACTGTATTCCTTTTAGAAGTTTAACTGGACGCAGGTTAATATATTGCTCAAATTGGCGTCTAATCGGTAGAAGTAATCCCCATAAAGAAACATGATCAGGAACACCAGGATATCCAACAGCACCTAAATAGATAGAATCAAAGTTCCTTAATCGCTCTAATCCATCATCAGGCATCATTTTTCCATGCTTGGCGTAGTACTCACAACTCCAATCATATTCTTCGTAGTTCAGAGTAAAACCACCATGCAAAGCACTAACCGTATCTAACACTTTTTTTCCTTCTCTAACGACATCTACCCCAATCCCATCTCCAGGGAGAAGAGCAATTGAATAATTTTTCATAAAAGTCTCCTATTCCAACATTTTAGACTTTAACAATTCAGGGTTTCCTATATAGTCCGGTTTTTCACCGTTTAAAGTCTTAATGACATTTTCCGCTACTGTAGTTGACATAATATAATTACACTCGACTGTCGTCCCTCCTACATGTGGTGTTACAATGACATTTGGTAGGGACAACAATGGTAAATCCTTTGCAGGTGGCTCTGGCTCAAATACATCAAGTCCTGCGCCAGCAAGGTAATGCTCTTTTAAAGCTAGATACAAATCCTCTTGATTGATGATTGCGCCTCTTGCTGTATTAATTAAATAGGCGCTTGGTTTCATCAATTTAAATAATTTGCTATCAATGCTTTTCCGTGTGTGTTCATTCAACGGAATATGAAGGGAAACAAAATCAGCATCGGAAAAAACTTCTTCCATGTTCGTGTTAATATGAATCCCTATTTCTTCTGCTATCCCATGTTTTTCAGGCTTGTATTCCCTTACCCAAGCCGTCACTTCCATCTCAAATCCAAGCTTTAGTCTTCTAGCTACTTCTTGAGCAATATTTCCAAAACCAATTAGGCCAACCTTTTTGCCTTTAAGTTCTCTAGATGGAATCGTATTTCTTGAATCATAATTTCCTTTTTTCATTTCTTCATGCATGGGAATAACATTTTTTGCAAGGGCCATGATGAGCATAATCGCATGCTCAGCTGTTGATACTTTATTAACAGACGGCGCATGAAGAACTAGAATTCCTTTTTTCGTCGCATATTCAACATCAATATTATCTAGCCCTACCCCTGCTCCAGAAATGACTTTAATATTAGGGTTGGCATCGATCACTTCTTTCGTAATTTTTGCTGGTGCTCTAAGGACGATTGCTTCTACTCCTTTTACACATTCACAAAGGTGGGGTATATCATAAAGATTCGTTTGAAATACTTCAGCCCCTTCTCTAAGTACCTTTTCCCCGTTAGGATGATACATAGGAAGGATTTGCAATACTTTCGGTTTGGTCATTTCTACTCCTCCCAAAAATTACACCCGTAGATTTTCAACAATCGTCGCAATGCCTTGGCCTCCGCCAATACATGCAGTCACTAAACCATATTTGCTTCCTCTACGTTCCATCTCGTGCATTAATTTTACCATTAAAATCGCCCCTGTACCTCCGATGGGATGTCCTAAAGCGATTGCACCGCCGTTTACATTAAGCTTCTTCTGATCAATTTCTAACTCTTTAACAACCGCTAGTGCCTGAGCAGCAAAGGCTTCGTTTAATTCTATTAAATCGATATCATTCAAAGTTAAACCAGCTAGTTTTAAAGCTTTGATTGTAGCAGGTACTGGGCCAATTCCCATAATTTCTGGGGACACTCCAGCAACCGCTTGTGAGACCACACGAAGGCGAGGAGACAACCCACGATTTTTCGCTTCATCTTCTGACATTAAAATTAAGGCCGCAGCCCCGTCGTTACGTCCACTTGAATTCCCTGCTGTTACACTTCCACCGTCTTTAAAAACAGGTCTTAGAGTAGCAAGCTTTTCTAAGCTTGTAAGACGTGGATGTTCGTCTGTATCGAAGCAAATTGTTTCTTTTTTCTTTTTTATCTCATATGGAAGAATTTCTTGTTTGAAGAGTCCTTTTTGAATAGCAGCAGCTGCTTTTACTTGGCTTTCATACGCAAATTGATCCTGTTCCAAGCGGCTAATATTATATTTTTCAGCCAGATTCTCTGCTGTTAAGCCCATAGTTAATTGACCGTACACTTCAATAGGTTGAGCTCTCGGCTGACTTTCTGTATTTGAATCAATAATTTCTGCATTCCCTGCACCATATCCGTATCTTGCCTTTCTTAAATAGTATGGAGCATTACTCATACTTTCAGCTCCGCCTGCTAATACGACCTCTGCTAACCCGCACATGATTTGTTGAGCTGCATTATTGAGCGCTTGTTGACCTGATCCACATTGGCGATGGACGGTATAGCCTGGAACTTCAATCGGGAGGTCTGCTCTTAAAGCAGCTACGCGGGCTAGGTTAGGAACGTCGGAGCTCTGTTTTGAATGTCCCCAAATGACTTCCTCAACATCCCTTCCCTCCACACCGCTGCGTACCAATACCTCACGCATTACTTTCTCTGATAAAAAATCAACATCTATATCTTTTAAAGCACCACCCATTTTCCCAATGGCGGTTCGCACACCTTCCACAATCACAACATTTCTCACGATTTTCACCTCGCAGATTACTTTTATAAAAACCCTCGTTTTAATTCTGCTGCAATAATATTCTTTTGAATTTGACTCGTTCCCTCATAGATTTTCGTGATTCTAGCATCACGATAAAAGCGTTCAATTGGATAATCACGCATATAGCCGATTCCACCATGAATTTGTACCGCTAAATCTGCCACTCGGTTATAAACTTCCGAGCCATATAACTTTGCCATCGCGGCTTCTTTCACCACTCTCATTCCTTTGTCAGACATCCAAGCCACACGGTAAGTCATGGAGCGAAGCAATTCAATTTCCATCGCCATGTCAGCCAGCATAT
Organism: Robertmurraya mangrovi; assembly: GCF_034427655.1. NCBI lineage: Bacteria > Bacillati > Bacillota > Bacilli > Caryophanales > Bacillaceae > Robertmurraya > Robertmurraya mangrovi. Next base: position 64,142 of record NZ_JAXOFX010000017.1, on the reverse strand, counting down.
GTTGAACAGCTTGTTGTTCAAAAATAGGCTTTTCAAATTGAATTCGTTGCATCGCATAATTCATACTCATCTCAAGTAACTTTTCACAAGACCCTAGGTTTCTAGCAGCAAGGCCCGCACGACCATTGGCTAAGATTTTAAGTGCATTTACATACCCTTTGCCCTCTTCTCCTAACACATTTTCAGCTGGAACCTCGCAATCTTCGAAAAATAACTCAGCTGAATGAGATCCTCTTAATCCCATTTTTCTTTCCACAGCCCCAACCTTGAAGCCAGGAAAATCTTTTTCAACAATAAAAGATGTGATCCCTTTAGCTCCTTTACTCGGGTCGGTTACAGCCATGACGGTAAAAACATGGCCACAAAGGGAGTTAGTTATATAGTGCTTAGAACCATTTAATATATATTTATCGCCTTTTCGAACAGCCTTCGTTTTCAAATTGGCTGCGTTAGAACCTGCGCTTGGTTCAGTAAGAGCAAAGGCCCCAATCCATTCACCTGTAGCCATTTTTGGTAAGTATTTTTCTTTTTGCTCCTGCGTACCAAGTTCAACAATCCCCACCGAACCGATCCCGGTATGGGCCCCAATCAGGGTGGTGTATCCGTTATGTGTTTTCCCTAATTCCTCGTAAATGGCGCATTTACCGACCATATCTAGACCTAATCCACCATACTCTTCTGGAATACTTAAACCAAATAACCCCATCTCTTTTGAGGCTTCTACAATATGCTCTGGAATTTCGTCGTTTTCCTCAATTTCCATTGCTACTTTTTCTACTTCCTCTTGTACAAAATCATGAACCGCCTTTTTTAATAGAAGAATATCTTCAGGTAAAGTAAAATCCACACTACTCACTCCTATTTCTCATTTTCCTTTAAAGTTTGGAGGTCGCTTTTCTAAAAAAGCATTCGTTCCTTCCTTTTTATCCTCAGAAGCTATTAAAATCGTTTGTGATAATTTCTCCAAATATAGAGCGGTCTCCATCTCAATATCAGCCCCTTTATTAACAGCTGCTTTTGCTAGTCTTAATGATAGGGGGCCTTTTAAACTTATTTTCCTTGCATATTCTTTCGCTGTAGCCAAAAGTTCATCAGAAGGAACGGCTCTACTAACTAGACAAAATCTTTCTGCTTCTTCGGCAGTCAACAAATCGCCTGTTAGGATGAGCTCCATTGCTTTTCCTTTTCCAATCACTCTGGTTAGTCGTTGGGTTCCACCTGCACCTGGCATAATACCTAGACCTACTTCTGGAAGCCCCACTTTTGCATTGAATGAAGCAATTCGTATGTCACATGCAAGAGCTAATTCAAGACCGCCACCAAGGGCGTATCCATTAATCGCGGCAATAGTTGGCTTATCATATTCTTCAATTTTTCGATAAGTAGCTGTCATGTTTGGTTGTAGGGCCTCAATCATTGTTCTTTTGTTTAACTGGGCAATATCAGCCCCAGCAGCAAAAGACTTTTCACCAGACCCTGTAAAAATAATGACTTTTACATCTGGATTCTCTCTCCAAGCCTCAAGAACATGCTCAATCTCTTTTAATGTGTCTAGGTTTAACGCATTTCTAAGCTCTGGACGATTAATCGTAATAAACCCTAGCGAATCTTCTATTTGCACAATAAGGTTTTTATAGTTCATGTTCTCCTCCATTCCCTAGTTATACGAGTAAATCATATCGTCAGAAACGATAAAATTGGCTTCGGTAAAGTGACGTACTTCCTCAAGGGAGCTGTCTTCCGCTACTTCCCGTAAGAAGAGCTCGCCTTGATTAATTGTAAATACCGCCTTTTCTGTTACAATCATTTCTGCCGTACGAATTCCACTAGTCGGATAATTTAGAGCTTCAACAATCTTAGGCTTTTGATTTTTGGTCAAATGAGTGATGGCTACAATAATCTTCTTCGCGCTAGCCACTAAGTCCATTGCTCCACCAACACCTAAAATGTCTTGACCAGGAACGGCCCAATTCGCTATTTCTCCTTTCCCACTTACTTGAAGAGCACCTAACACGGCTACATCAATATGCCCACCGCGTATCATGACAAAAGAGTCCGAACTTGAAAAAATAGACGAACCGACTCCAAGCGTAATAGGATGTTTACTTGCACTGATCAAGTCCATGTCTATTTCTTCCTTTGGAGGAGTCGGTCCCATCCCAAGTAGTCCATTCTCTGATTGTAAATAAACATTCTGTTCTGGATTAAGATAATTCTGAATTAATGTTGGGATACCTACCCCAAGGTTAACGACGGTATGAGGTTGTAATTCCCGTGCAATTCTTTTCGCTATTCTAATTTTATAAAAGCTCTCATCTCTATTTTTTTCGCTCAACATATTCACCTCCTACTTTTTCATAGCGATCATTCATAACAACCACATCTACATATGAATGAGGGGTCACAATATGTTCAGGATCTAAGCTTCCTACTTCAACGATTACATCCACTTCTGCTATCACGAGGTCTGCCGCCGTTGCCATTATCGGATTAAAATTACGGGCCGTTCGAGAATAGACTAAATTCCCTAAAGTATCTGCTTTAGCTGCTTTGATTAAGGCAACATTGCCTTTTAAACTTCGAATGAAAATATATCTTTCTCCATCAAATATTCTTTCTTCTTTGTCTTCAGCGAGCTTCGTACCGACCGCTGTTTTTGTATAAAAACCAGCAATACCCGCACCACCAGCACGAATAGCTTCTGCTAATGTACCTTGTGGAATCAGTTCAATTTCAAGCTCTCCCGCTTTCCAAGCCTTTACGGCATCTCGGTTCGAGGTAAAGTAAGATCCGGTTGCTTTTTTTATATGTTTAGAGATAAGTAGTTTCCCGAGCCCTTTACCTGCTTCTCCGAGATTGTTACTAATAATAGTTAAATTTTTAGCGTGATTAGATTCTGAAATGGTGTCAATTAACGTAAATGGTGTCCCACATAATCCGAATCCACCTACTAATAGCACATCACCTTCTCTAATCATTTCAACTGCTTCTTGGGCTGTTTTTAATTTTTCACATCTTAATTGTTGTTTCATACCCATTCCTCCGATCATGAGGAGTATTAATATTGATAAAACCCAGCTCCAGATTTACGACCCAAACGACCTGCCTTTACATATTTAATGAGCAGTGGACAAGGTCTGTATTTTTCCCCTAGCGTTTTATAAAGATATTCCATATTTCGAAGACGAGTATCTAAACCTACTAAATCAGCTAGTTCTAACGGTCCCATTGGATGATTCAGCCCTAGTTTCATGGCTTTATCAATATCGTGGGCAGAAGCAACACCCTCCATTAAGAGATTCATAGCTTCGTTTCCAATTAAGCAGTTCATACGACTCGTTACGAAACCTGGAAACTCATTGATTTCCACCGTTTCTTTACCTAATTTTTGACCAACAGCTTTAGCCATTTCAACCGTTTCATCTGATGTTTCTAAACCTCTAATTAATTCAATTAGCTTCATTTTGTGAACAGGATTAAAGAAGTGCATAGCGATACATTTTTCTGGACGAGAAGTTTGTGCAGCGATTTCTGTAGGACTCATGGTGGAAGTATTCGTGGCAAGGATTGTGTGTTTTGGGCAAAGCTCATCTAGCTTTTTGAAGATCTCTACTTTTAATTCCATTAATTCAAATACCGCTTCAATAACGATATCTGCTTCCTTTGCAGCTGTCTCCAATAGACTAGTATAGTGGATATTTTTAAGAGCATTCTCTACTTGTGCAAACGTCAGAAAACCTTTTTCCGCACTTTTCGTCATTTCTACTTCTATATATGTTTTTGCTTTTTCTAGATTCTCTTCTTGAATATCTTGAAGGTATACATTAAAACCACCTAAGGCTGCCACATAGGCAATCCCTCTACCCATGACTCCTGAACCGACTACCGTTAGATTTTTCATCGTACTTTCTCCTTTAATTACTAGTTTTTAATAAATTGCATCTTCAACAACAAGATCATTTTCAGCAAATCGTTCCACTCTTAAAGGTGTCATATCAATCGTATCGTATTTTCCTGTACGAATTAACTCAGATAATCCTTTACCTACTGCTGGTGCCTGCTGCATCCCATGACCGCTAAAGCCGAAAGCTACGTAATATCCTTTCATGTTAGGATATTCCCCTAAGATAGCGTTATGATCCTTTGTATTGAAGTCATATAATCCTGCCCAACCACGTTCGATTTTTGCATGTTCAAAGTTAGTTACTCGATTGGCAAGCACGGGCCAAATATGTTCAACAAAGGATGAACGCTTCCATTTAAAATCAATTTTCGGGTCAATTTCTTCCGCATAACCTGCAATGAATTTCTCTCCTTCATGGCGAAAGTAAACACCGGTAGGATCCATCGTTAACGGAAGGTACTTACTTAATGGTTTTTCAATATCAAATTGAAACACTTGTCTCGGTAGGGGAACGACTGGTAAAGGCAAACCAGCTTTCTCACTTAAAATAGAAGCCCATGCCCCTGCACAATTCACAACAATAGGAGCTGAGTAAGTCTGTCCGTTAATAAGTTTAATCCCTGTTATCTTCCCTCTTGCCGTAATTAAGCTCTCTACCTCATCGTAAACATACTCTGCACCGAGTTTTTTAGCATATTTGATGTAACCTTGCATAACAGAGTATGGATCTAAATATCCACTTTCTGAGCAATAAAGTCCTCCGGCTAAATCATTTATATTTAGTTCAGGTATCACTTCAAGCAGTTCATTGATTCCTAGTAGCTCGGAGTTAATACCGTTGTCATGTTGAAGTTTCAAGTGCTTTTCGAATCGGGGAATCATCTCTTCTGTAGCTAAGAACAAATAACCCCTTTGTTTAAAATCAATTTCAGCTTTTTCTTGATCAATAGTCATGGTCTCTGAAAAATTCTTATAAACTTGAAGACTATATTTACTTAGTTGAATATTAATGGCCGTTGTGTAAAGTTGCCTGATTCCTCCAACACTCCTTGGAGTTGAGGCAAACTCGTACAAACCATCTTTCTCAAATACAACAACCCTACCACTAAACCCATCATTCAAAAGATTATATGCAATACTAGATCCAATAACACCGCCACCAATAATGATCACATCAGCCTTGTTATTCACGTGTTTCACCCCATTAATACATAGACTCTATTATTATATGTACGAGTTATATATGAGATTTAGTATATCGATTGTGAACAAAGTGATTATTCTAGTAAAATAAACATCATGCCAGGCATTTTTGGTGCCTGGCACTTTAGCATGTTCTTAATAGAAGGAATTAATTTATATGATTTAGTAATTATCAATTTGCGCTCTTTGTAGCTTCCCACTATAGTCTATATAAATGGATTTCCACTCCGTATACACATCTAAGGATGCTACACCAGAATCTCGATGACCATTTCCAGTTCCTTTTGTTCCTCCAAATGGAAGATGAATTTCAGCACCTGTTGTCCCAGCATTTATATAGACTATTCCAGTATCTAAATCTCTCATAGCCTGGAAAGCTTTATTAACATCAGCTGTAAAAATAGCACTTGATAATCCAAACTCTACACTGTTGTTCACTTCAACGGCTTCTTCTAAACTTTTAACAGGAATGATAGAAGCGACTGGACCAAAGATTTCTTCCTGAGCAATACGCATATCTGGTGTTACATCTGTAAAAATGGTAGGAGCATAATAGTTACCAAACTCTAACCCTTCCTCCGTTACATAATGTCCGCCGGTTAACAGTTTAGCTCCCTCATCTTTTCCTATTTGCACAAACTCATGAATTCTTTCCAATGAAGAACGATTGATGACAGGTCCTACCTTAACCGTTTCATCTAGACCGTTCCCTAACTTTAGTTCGCCAATTCGATTTAGTAATTTTTGCTCTAATGCTTCTTTGACACTTTCATGTACGATAATTCTACTCGTGGCGGTACATCTTTGACCACTTGTTCCGAATGCTCCCCAAAGGATTCCGTCAACAGCCAAATCTAAATTAGCGTCCTCTAATACCGTTACGGCATTTTTTCCGCCCATCTCAAGAGAGGTTCTTTTTAAAAGAGCACCTGCACGACCGTTAATTTCTTTCCCGACTTCGTTTGAACCTGTAAAAGAAATGAGGTCAATATCCGGATGATCAACCATTGCATTTCCTACAACACTTCCTGAACCGTTCACTAGATTAATAAGACCTTTTGGTAAACCAGCTTCCTCATAAACTCGCACAAATTCATAGGCAACCATAGGAGTTTCCGTTGCTGGCTTCCAGACTACTGCATTTCCTGTTACAAGTGCAGGTAGTGATTTCCAAGAGGCGATCGCAATTGGGAAATTCCAAGGAGTAATTAAACCTGCTACACCTACTGGAACACGTACACTTAACGCAAATTTATTTCGAAGTTCTGAAGGTACAGTGTCTCCAAACATACGTCGACCTTCTCCAGCCATATAATAAGCCATATCAATCGCCTCTTGAACTTCTCCACGAGCTTCAGAAATGACTTTCCCCATCTCACTCGTTAAGATTTGTGCGATATGTTCTTTTCTTTCCTTTAATAAATAGGCTACTTTATATAAATAATCTGCCCGTTCTGGTGCAGGAACCAATCTCCATGATTTTTGAGCATTCTTTGCTGCTTGAACCGCTAAATCAACATCTTCCTTTGTCGATTGAATGACTTCTCCTAAAACTTCACCGTTTGCAGGGTTATATATAGGTGCAAACTTTTCAGAAGCAGACGAACACCATTCTCCGTTAATAAAATTTAAGTATCTTTTCATAGACGATTCCTCCTCTAAACGATTTCTAATTTTATATTTTTCTTGATTCTTTCAACAGCCTCATATAGCCTTTCACTAGGAACAGACAGAGAGACTCGGAAATACCCTTCCCCTGAAGGTCCAAAAGCACTTCCAGGAGTTAAAATGACCCCTGTTTGCTCTAACACATTTGTAACGAATTCAGCCGATGTAAATCCAGCTGGCACAGGAGCCCAAATGAAAAAACTCCCCTTTGGCGGTGTCACTTGAATACCAATTGATTTCAAACCAGCAAGCATCGCATTCATGCGTTCTTTATAAATGGCGTTATGTGTTTGGATGCAGCTTTGATCACTATTTAAGGCAAAAGCCGCCGCTTTTTGAATGGGTGTGAATTGTCCTGTATCTGTATTGCTTTTATAAGTTGAAAGCGCTTTAATTATTTCTCGATTTCCAACGATATAACCAATTCTCCAACCGGTCATATTATAGGTTTTTGAAAGAGATCCAAATTCAACAGCATACTTTTTTGCTCCATTTATTTGAAGGATGCTCGGGGCTTTATAGTCATCAAAAGTAACCATATTATAAGCAGAGTCATGTGCTATCGGAATGTTACGTGTCTTAGCAAACTGTATAGCCTTCTCAAAAAATGAAAGGTCTACTGTTGCAGAGGTCGGGTTACCAGGATAGTTTAAAAACATTAATTTAGACTGACGTAATATCTCTTCTGGAATTAAATCAAAGTCAGGCTCAAAATTATTTTCTTTTAATAAAGGCATATTGTGGTACTTCCCATTGGCTAGAAGAGTGGCCATTCGGTAAACAGGATAGCTTGGATCTGGTATTAAAACATATTCTCCAGGATCAACAAGAGTGGGAATGATGTGTGCAATTCCTTCTTTTGAGCCAATAAGAGCTAACACTTCTGTTTCAGGATCAAGGTTGACACCGTATTGTCTTTGATAAAAGTTCGCTACAGCTTGCCTGAATTCTGTGCATCCGATAAAACTTGGGTATTTAAAGTTACTCGGGTTGTTCATTTCTTCCACCAATTTTTCAACGATGTGTGGTGGTGTTGGAAGGTCAGGGTCTCCGATTCCTAAGTCAATAATATCTACTCCAGATTCCATCATTTTTGCTTTCTTTTTATTAATTTCAGCAAATAAATAGGGTGGGATTTGACCTACTCGATCCGATTGATATTTCACATACACACCCTCCTTGAGGTTATCAACTATATATTAAATTTATAATTTTTATCGGGATATAACTATGGTTGATGTGTACAAAAATAGGGGAGAAATATGAAGGAATTCCGTATGATTTTTACAAAGGGGCTTTTTTAATAAAATCTTTTTAGAGGTTCTTTATATGTGATTTGGTTTAACAAATGTTGATTTCCGCTCCTGGTGCTTGCTTTCCGGGGGGCGTTCGCCGAGCCTCCTCGTCGCAAGCTCCTGTGGGGTCTCGCCTGTAACGCTGCTCCCCCAGGAGTCAAGCACCATCCGCTCCAATCAACAGATGGACTATATTACTTTGTATAACAAAAAAAGCTGAAACCAAAGTGTAAACCTTTAGAATCAGCTTCTTATACCCATACTTATTTAATTTCTATAACAAAAGGATAAGCGGTTACTTTCCCGTTTTGTTTGAATTCTCCCCAGATTTTATATAGTCCTGGTTTTGTAAATTCTGTTTCGAAGATTGGTTTTTCGTGGTCTGCTGGGTGTACGTGGATGTATTCGTTTGCGTGTTCATCTAAGATTACGACGTGCCCCATAGCACCTAGGTAAGGTTCTAGCTCAATATCCCCCGTGTTGAATGTTAAAGTTACATGTTCATTTAAGCTAAATGAGCTAACGTTTAATTCAACTTTATTCCCGTCAATCGTTTTAACTAATTGGTCATCGGCCTTTAGTTCTCCGTGGCTATGACCATCTGGGTTACCGATTACAAATTCTGTTGGCTGAACGATATAGTTTAAGTTGGTTGGTTTTATATCAACGAAAGCTTTATAATTTCCGTCTTTTAAATCAACATCAACCTTGAATTGTCCCTCACCAATTTGTTCTGGATGTAAGTGATAATAATCTTCTAGAGTTTCATCCACGACAATTAAATGTAGAAGTTTTTCATGATTTACTTCTAATTCCGTTACTGGCTTACCTTCTTTATCCTCTAGATTAATAGATAATGTATTATTTTCCGCTGTTAAAGAAACAACGACATCGCTCTCTGTTGGTGCAGCCTCAGCATGTTCACTATGTTCAGTTGTGCCACCTTCTTCGTGACCATCCTCTTCATGTGATTCTTCGTCAGCATGTGATACTTCCTTGTTCGTTTCATGTTCTGCGCTCATATCATGGGAGTCAGTTTCTCCTGCCTTAGCAAAAAATGCATCGTATGTGAAATATCCACCAATAACAAGGGCTAAATATAAAATGGCTGAAAACATCCATTTCTTCATTCTATTTTCCTCCTTTACTGCAAAATGGTAGCGGACCATCAATCGTAGTAATGATCCGCTAATTCGGTTTGTTAGAGCCTTATAATTTTACTCTTTGTAGTCTTAATGCATTCAGTACAACGGATACTGAACTAAAGGCCATTGCTGCCCCAGCTAACCATGGTGCTAGGAATCCAAGAGCTGCAATTGGAATACCAAGAGTGTTATATCCAAATGCCCAGAATAAGTTTTGCTTAATATTTCTGATCGTTTTTTTACTCATAAAGATTGCATCTGCAATGCTATTTAAATCTCCACGAATTAAAGTAATATCAGCTGCTTCCATCGCTACATCTGTTCCCGTACCAATGGCCATTCCAATGTCAGCTGTTGCTAAAGCTGGAGCATCATTAATTCCATCACCAACCATGGCAACTTTCTTACCCTGCTGTTGAAGTCTTTTCACTTCTTCCGCTTTTCCTTCAGGTAAAACCTCTGCAACAACATGATCAATACCTGCTTCTTTCGCGATTGCTTCAGCTGTACGTTGGTTGTCACCAGTAATCATAACAACCTCAAGACCCATTTCCTTTAAACGTTTAATCGCTTGTTTAGATGTATCTTTAATCGTATCTGCTACAGCAACCATACCCGCATATTGATTATTGATTGCAATCAGCATCGCGGTTTTTCCGCTAGCTTCTAAGCTTTCCATTTTAGGAAGAGCATGATCGATGTTGATATTATTTTTTCTCATTAATTTTCTAGTTCCAGCTAGAACAACATTTCCATCCACTTTCGCTTGAATACCGAAACCTGGGATTGCTTCAAACTCTTCGACATTCGTTAGTTCGATGTTCTTTTCTTTAATTCCAGCTACAATTGCTTCTGCTAATGGATGTTCTGATTGCTTTTCAGATGTTCCAACTAAAGATAAGAATTGGTTTTCTTCCATTCCATTTTCTACGATTACATCTGTTAAAGTTGGTTTACCATTTGTTACTGTACCTGTTTTATCAAGTAAAATGGTTGTTAAACGGTGAGTCATTTCTAAATGTTCTCCGCCTTTAAACAGAATTCCAAACTCTGCAGCACGACCAGAACCAGCCATGATTGAGGTTGGAGTTGCTAAACCTAAAGCACATGGACAAGCGATAACTAAAACAGCGATTAATTTTTCTAAAGCTTCTGCAAAGTTACCTGGGTCTACCATGAAATACCAAACTAGGAAGGTAATAATCGCAATTCCTACAACAATCGGTACGAAAATACCAGAGATTTGGTCAGCCAAACGCTGAATAGGAGCTTTAGAACCTTGTGCTTCTTCTACTACTTTAATAATTTGGGCTAAAGCTGTATCACGACCCACTTTTGTTGCTTTCACTTTAATAAATCCATTTTTATTGATGGTCGCTCCGATTACAGAATCCCCAACTGTTTTATCAACTGGAATACTTTCTCCCGTTAACATAGACTCATCAAGAGCCGATCTTCCTTCAATAATTTCCCCATCAACAGGAACCTTTTCACCTGGTTTAATGTGAAGAATATCGCCGACTAGCACTTCTTCTAAAGGAACTTCTAGCTCCACACCATCTCTTACAATAGTAGCCGTTTTTGCTTGAAGTCCCATTAACTTCTTAATCGCTTCTGATGAACGCCCTTTTGCACGAACTTCGAAAAGTTTTCCTAAGATAATTAAAGTGATAAGTACAGCACTTGTTTCGAAGTATAGTGAAACCATATGTTCGTTTGATCCGATAGAAAGAATCGATAAATAGATACTGTAAAAATAAGCAGCGGATGTACCAAGAGCCACTAGTACGTCCATGTTTGCACTTTTATTGCGAAGGGCTTTATATGCACCAACATAAAACTGTTTACCTACAATAAATTGCACCGGAGTGGCTAATGCCAGTTGGACCCATGGGTTCATAAGCATTTCTGGTAAGTATATAAACGATGTAAAACTAAAGTGACTAACCATTGCCCATAATAACGGAACGGATAAGATAAGTGAGAAAATAAACTTCCCTTTTTGAGTTTCTAACTCACGAGCCTTAATATCCTCAATGTCCTCTTTTTTCTCATCTTTTAGTGATGCTTTGTATCCTAATTTCTCTACTCTACTAATCATATCTGATACATTTACTGAACTTGGATCATACTCAATAGTTGCTGTTTCTAAAGCTAAATTAACATTTGCTTTTGTAACACCTTCTAGCTTATTTAAACCCTTCTCAATACGAGTTGAACAAGCTGCACATGTCATTCCGATAATACCTAATTCAACCTTCTCGGAAACCACTTCGTATCCAAGGTTTTTGATTTTTTCTTTAAAATCGTTAATATTAGTGACAGTTGAATCGTATTTGATTGAAGTTCTTTCTAAAGCGAAGTTTACGCTTGCATCTTCTACACCATTTATTTTTTTTAGCCCTTTTTCAATCCTTGTTGCACAAGCGGCGCAAGTCATCCCAACGATTTGCAAATTGGCTTCTTTTAATGCTTCACTCATGTTATAACCTCCTTTATACCCCGTATGGGTATGTAAGTGTTCAAAAGAAAACGTGCAGTTTAGTTATTGCACGTTTTCCTGAATTTTTTATGCAACGTCATATCCTTGATCGTCAATTGCTTCTTTGATTGCGTCTAATGAAACTTGAGTTGAATCAAATTCTACATCAACTTGAGCATCGCTTAGATTTACTTTTACGCTTGATACACCTGCTAATTTACCAACTGTACCTTCAATTGCATTTACGCAATGTCCACAAGACATTCCACCAACATTTAATGTTACTTTTTCCATAATAAAATCGCTCCTTTTAAGTTACTTTTTCATTAATTTTTGAATGGTTATAAGAAGTTCATCAACGACTTCTTTGTCGCCTTCTTGAATTCGCTCTGTTACACAGCTTTTAAGGTGAGCTTCTAGTAAAACTTTTGAAAAACCATTTAATGCTGATTGAATTGCTGATATTTGAGTGATAACATCATCACAGTAAGTATCTTTTTCAATAAGCCCCTTTACACCGCGAATTTGTCCTTCTATTCTGTTTAAGCGGTGAATTAAGCTCTTTTTCACTTTATCTGTATGGTGACTTGCTCGCTCTGAATGGCTGGAGCAACAACTTTCAACATCTAACGGATCTACATTTAAGTTTTCATTTTCCATTCGCTCAACCTCCTTAATTATAATTTACTATACCCTCCTACCCTATGTAAAGAGTTAAATAAAAAATTTTTCCAAGTTGTGAAAAGTGTATGGCAAGAGGGTACAATTTCTCTATTTATGCTCTTTTAAATACAGTGAATAATAACAACGATAAAGCAGATAATGCTGCTAATAGTAGGCTTACATACATGAAATCGTTATCTGTTACTACTAATATGATACCAGCAACAGTTGGACCTATTGTTGAACCTAATGATCTAAATAAACTTAGTAACCCAATAGCTGAACCTGCTTCTGCCATTGATGTTCCTTGAATCATTAAAATATTTAGCGGTGCCCCGATAATAATTCCGATTCCAAAACCAACTAAGCCAACGATACCTAGTAGAATTTCATAACTTGCCGGAATCGTTAATAGGACTCCACCTATTGTTGTAATTGTAAAACCTAGAAATAATACTTTCTTTGCCCCATACTTCGTTACTAAATGTCCACCTACTAAAGAAGCTATCATTGAAAATACAGCCAATGGTGTTACGCCTAGTGCTGCTGAAGCTTTAGCTACATTATAATTTGTTTCAATGAACCATGGCAAAAGATTAATCGTTGACGCCATGATAAACCCTGACACTAAAGAGAATAGCAAGTTTAATCTTAGTTGATTTGATTTAAAATATTCTAGTTTTACTATAGGATCTTCAGATTTACGTTCAATCATGATAAAAATCGGTATTAAAGCTAGACCAATAACAAATACAAGTAAGTTCTTTGTAGTGATCCCTAACATAATACTAAGAATAATTGCTGTTATCGAGAGCATTCCTAGGTAATCAATTTTTTTCTTATTGATGACTTGAGGTAGTTTCACTGTGCTAATTAATGCTACTACAATAATGGCGATTGGTACATTGATTAGGAATATCCATTGCCATGAATAGCTTTGAATGATTAGTCCACCAACAATTGGCCCTAAAATGCTTCCAAGTCCAAAGATAACTCCAATCCAACCCATAGCTTTTGCTCTTGTTTCTTGTGGATAGCTAACGGCAATAAATGCAGATGTAATGGGGAATATACCCCCTGTCCCTATGGCTTGAATACTTCTCCCGATGAGGAACATGATAAAGTTTGGCGCTAAAGCTGCTAGGAGTGAACCTAGTCCAAACAAGCTAATACCAATCATGAAAATTACTTTTCTTCCGAATCGGTCAGAGAATTTTCCCATTAACGGAATACTAACGGCAAATAATAAAGTGTAAATGGTGAAACTCCAAACTCCCCATGAAGCGTCAATTTGATAAGCATTTAGTATCGAGCTTAAAGCTGGACCAACGATTCCATGGTCGAGTGCTCCCATAAAAATACCTGTTAATAGAATTGTTAAAGTAAAACCTCTAAGCTTACTTTCTAATGTTTGATTTTTCATTAATACAGTTTCCATTTTAGTTACCTCCAATATTTTCAAAGGAAAAACTTGTTAATATATTTATACTATACCCCGGTACCCTATGTAAAGTGTTTTTTAAAAAAAACTTACAAAATAAAATTAATAACAAAAAAGCCCGCAATCTATATGAAAGATACGGACTAATTACTGATAAAATTTAACACTTCTTCCTTATTATCTTTAACCACTTGTCTTCCTAATTCAATTAACTCTTCAATAAATCTTACATCATCAAATGGCACTTCTTTTCCTAGTTCTTCATTTATTCTTAAATATTGATTACCTAATAAAAGTTGGCAGTGATAGGATACGGATTCTGAAGATAGGTGTAGGGCTAAGTCTAATAGTTTAGGCGTTACCTTCATGGATGGAAAGTGGAACGGCATCCATTGTCTTATTCCCCAGTGTGCTTCTGTTTCAATGGAAAAATCAATATTTTGTTGTCCGGTACCTAAAGAAAGGATTTGTATGTCTTTCATTTCTTTTTTAAAGAAGTGTATCGCTTCTGTAATGCATACTAACGATGGGTTATTTGCCCATAAACCTCCATCAATTGAAAGATATTTATTATTTATATTATTAGGAGGAAAATAAATGGGAGCTGAACACGATGAAAGTACAGCATCCCAGAGTTTTATGGATAGGTCCTCGCTATCGGGGTGCCCAAAGTTTGACCTAAGTACAAATGGTTTACCATGAGTTACATCGACCGCTGGAATGAGTAATGGTTGCTTAATATCAGATAATGTTAGTTCACCAAAGGCTTTTTGAAAGAAGCGACGTAAATAACGATCGCTATATACACTTTTAAATAAACCAACCTTTGCTTGACGGGTGAAAATTTTCTCTCCATACTGCTTATAACCAGCTAGTACCTCCCCCATTTCTTTTTTTACACAAATGGAGGCAGCAATGATAGAGCCTGTACTTGTACCTGCAATCACGTCAAACAGTTCACTAATTGGTTGCTGACATTCATTTTCTAAAGCTTCTAAAATAGCGATGGCAAAGACACCTCTAATTCCTCCACCATCAATGCATAGCATCCTCATACATTCACCTATATTTTCTATTGTTTTCTAAACAGTCTTCCCATGTATAAACTCAGGTAACCCCTTTAGGTATATACTAAATGAAACCACTTTTTTAAGCCCCGCCCCACGTCTCTTTTAACTGCTGAATTTCATTTCCATGGGTTACCCCCTCATCAGATGGTGTCTCTAATATAAAAGGGATATTCTTCAAAATTGGTGATGTAATGAATGCATTAAATTGTTCCTGAGCTATGTATTTGCCCTTAAAAATGTTCTCGTGACGATCCTTGCCGGAACCACTTGGATATTTTGAATTATTTAAATGAATCGCTTTTAAATGACTCCAATAATCCAGTTCTTTTCCTTTAGAAAACAATTCTTCATGATTCTCACCAGTCCAAATACTACTAGAAAACGCATGACAAGTATCTAAACAAAAGCCGATTTTATTTGGTTGCTCACATAGAGTACGTACTTGTACTAACTCCTCTAAAGTGGTGCCCATTGTTCCTGGCTTTCCAGCAGTATTCTCTAATAAAATTAAACATTTTCCCTCCCAATTTTCTAGCACCGTGTTTAGCATTTCAATCATCATTTGATAACCGGCTAGTGGATTAGTTGCATCAAAATGGCTTCCATAGTGGACAACGACCCCAATTGATCCGCATGCATCTGCAATTTCTAGATCATTAATTAGGGATTCGATGGTCGCTTCTTTTTTTTCGTCTGAAGGTGTGAGACTGGTAGGATAGGGTGTATGGGCAATAGAGGACAAATGGTGTTCTAGACAAAATTCCTTACAAAGTTTTGCATCTTCCTTGTTAAACTCTTTAACAGACAAACTTCTTGGGTTTTTCGGAAAATATTGATAGCAATTAGCCCCTATTGAATGAGCATATTTTGCAGCTCCTAAGTAACCATGTCTGATACTTACATGACAACCAAACTTCATATGATGTTCTCTCCTGTATTTTCCTTTTCTATAGTTTCAGCGATTTTGACAAATGTATGTAGTAAGTTTTTAGAAACAAAAAACAAGACCTCAATCTTGAAGTCTTGTTTTTCGCAGCTAGTCTACATATTTTTGCAAGAAGCTAACCATTGTTTTGTAAACTTTTATTGCATTTTCTGTTTTCGAGAATCCGTGCCCCTCATCTTCAAGAACTAAATACTCTACATCTTGCCCACGACTTTGCATCGCTTCGACAATAACATCAGATTCCACTTTTACGACACGAGGGTCATTAGCCCCTTGGATCACAAGCATTGGCTTGTTCATTGCATCAATATAGGTCATAGGGGAATCCTCGATGAGTTTTTCACGATCTATCACAGCATCTCCAATTGATTCCGCATCAGCAGCTTTCCAATGTTCTGGGGCTGTTTCGAGTGTTGTAAATAAATTACTTGGACCGAATATATCTACAAAAGCTTTAAATCGGTCACTATGGCGTCCATGGAGGAGAAGAGTCATATAGCCGCCGTAACTTCCACCAATACAGAACCATTTATCGGTACTCGCTTTTCCTTGTTCAATTAACCAGTCCATTCCAGCTATAATATCTAGGCGAGGCCCGCCGCCCCAATCTTTATTTACTAATTTGAGAAAGCTTTCTCCGTAACCGGTACTTCCTCTAAAATTCGGGGTAAATATACGGTATCCTTGTGAACATAAATATTGAAAGATCGCACGGAAATTCTTTCTTTCCGCCCATTGAGGTCCACCATGTGGCCATAAAATTGTATAACCATTATCTAGTTCTTTCTTGGGAGAAAAATAGAGTGCCTCGATTTCCAACCCATCAAAACTAGAATAACTTAACACTTCCGGTTGGATAAGTTCTGATTCCTTCACCCCTAAAAGTTGATGTTCTGTTAGTTGCTCCCAATCATTTAATTGCTCACTACGATACAGATTTGCAGGGGTTACACTTGAACGTCCAAGTGTGTATAAATGCCCATTTTTTATGACAATTTTATCTACAATGTCAAATGGCTTATCAACTCTATCTAACTTCTTTGTTTCAAGTTCATATACATATAGATGGTCTTCAGCCCCTCTTCCAGCAACGAAAAACACTCGATTATTCGTAGAATCCAAGGTTAACTGAGACAATTCAAAACCATCCAGTTCTACTAGTTTTTCAAACGTTTTAGTCTGAAGGTGGAAAGAAGCTAAATAGGTGAATTCACTGCCAAAGTTTGATAATACTAGTACTTCGTCATTAGTCAGATATTCAACTTGACTTACACGGTGTGCCTCTTCCCCGGCAGGAGATATGAGAATATGTTCTTGATTTCGAGCAATATAACCAAACGCACTAGTATTTCCGATACTTTTTGAATAGGCAAAGGAACTTTCATCAGGGCTAACAGAGTAAAGATAGCTCGGTCCAACATCACCGCTCAATAAAACTTCTTTTTCATTAGTCTCTAAATTAATTCGGCAAATGTTTAAGAAACTTGGGTTTCCTTCACTAGTCACATAATAAAAAGTATTGCCATCCTTAGACAACTCACCATAATAATACTTTTCCCCTTTCTTCTGTAGAATGGGGGTAGTTTCTCCTCCAGTTGGTGGAAAAGCGTAAACGTGATAATCCTCATCACCGTCAAAATCATATCCAGTTAGTATGTATCGTCCACTTGGGTCATATTTAACAAAGGAATTCATTTGATTCGTGTTCGTCATTTGATAAGGATAGCCTTTATCGAGTTTCATCGCCCATAAGTTGTAATGTCCATTTAAATTAGTAGAATAGATGATTTCATCTTGTTGCGGACTCACATCAAAATCAGTAATATTTAATGTTCTAAAGTAGCTTTCCATACTTGCTTGTTTAAAAGTAATCATATATAACTCCCTTATTTGTACTTTTTTAAATAATATTATTATTCTAATAATTCTTCAAGTAAAAAAGGGTCTGTCCAATAACTCACTATTAAATTATGCTATTGATATTTGAATTACTCTCGTAATTTCGTCCGTTGATTTCCGGTCCAGGCACTTGCTTTCCGCGGGGAGGAAGTCGAGCCTCCTCGCCGTGCCGTCTGTGGGGTCTCGACCTTTCCTCTACATCCCGCTGGAGTCAAGTGCCTTCCCCTCCAATCAACTCAGTGCTTTATACTAAATAAAAAAGGAAGTGGAGAAAAAATCGTTTTTCTCTACTTCCTTCATTTTAGCTACTTATTAAACAACCCTTTGGAAATTTAAAGTTCATCCTCTCGATTACTTCTAACATCTGGTCTTACTGGTGTTAATTCTTCTGATAACTCGGTTTGTAATTGTAGATTACTTTGGAGATTGGTTCGGTTTTGATTTGAGAGTATAGTTTTCATGAGGTATTGATGAAAGAAGTACTCTAGTATGGCTACTCCAATGGCAGCAGTTAAAGCCATGGTAAATAAATTTCCTCTATAAATCACTCCCGAACCGATAAACCAGATGACGGCAAAGGCTAACCCAAAATCAGCTACCGTAGCAATCACATTATTCGTTCTAGGTAAAATGAGAGAGTCCCCTACAATATAAGCAATAACACCTAATAACAAACTAATCATTAACACATTTCCGAAAGTCATTCCATAAAACAGACCTAACACAATATATAACGCAATGAGCGTAGAGATTAATTTAATGGTTATTGCTCTTAGATGAGGCATCAACTTAACTCCTTTTAGCTACTATCTTTCAGATTATCATCACTAAATATGTATAGAGATGATTAGTTTTCATTAGACTTACTGAAACTTTCACTAACATATTGAAATAAATACATTAGAACCGTCTTAGTTAAAAATAGGAGGGATAATTGATATTTCTTTAAATTCAAAAGAGTGGCATACCCTGCCTTTTTAAACCAGTCAATAATTACATATGTAAAAAGTGAGTCTACGATTAGATTAGTGAGAAAATAGAGAAAGAATCTCCCATAGATAAACTTTAAGATCCAGAGTGAACCTACAAAAAAAGGGCCAGCTAATAATGGGGTCATTCCACCTAACTTAGGATGAAGTTTTTTATGGAATTTCCACCAATCGTTTCGTAGTGCAATTTTATTTTCAAAATAGACAAATAGCGAAATAAAAATAGCTCCAGGTAAAAAACGTTTGATTGTTTTCCTACCCAATAAAGGTAATGTCAACCATGACACTATAATCATACTCGCTAAAATCAATTTATCTTTTTTCACGGAAAGACCATTCCTTTTTTCTTATGTTGTTCAATTTTCAAGATATTTACTCATCAAATGACTTTCATTTATTGATTTAAGATTATCGTACAAATTTGGTCTTCTATCAATTTTCCGTTTGCATCAGTGGCTAAGTTATTGATAATAATCGAAAAAATAAGATCTTCACCTGAGTTGGTACGTAAATAACCAGACAAAGAACTTACAGTAGAAAGGCTGCCAGTTTTAGCATGAACTCTCCCCTTAAAAGATGCGCTTTCCATTCTATAACGCAAGGTCCCACCGCTCATTTTCTCCTTTGATCCAGTAACCGGTAGAGAATTTAAATAAAGGGGAAACCAAAATTTTTTTTGTACCTGATGAAGGAGAAATGAAACTTCATTTGCTGGAACCAGATTCACATGTGAAATCCCCGACCCATCTCTAAGCACCATCGTATCTGGGTTCATTCCTAATTTCTTTAATTCTTCGTCTAAAACCTCCAACCCTTTCTCCCAACTACCTTCCCCTTTCTTCACTTTCCCCATCTCTTTTACAAGAACCTCACCATGACTATTGTTGCTCAATTTCATAAATGGGATTAATAGTTCAGATAAAGGCATGGATTCATGTCTTAAAATTACTTTAGTGTCCTCAGGTGCGACCCCTTGTATGGTCTTTCCCTGAACTTTAATACCGTATTTTTTTAACGACTGCTCAAAAAGCGTCAGGACATATTTAGTAGGCTCCCACACCGCAATCCACTCTTTAGTTGACTTTGATTCAATAGGAATGGAACCTTGAATTATAACCTTGTTTGAGCCATGCTCTCTCTTTATAGACAAATCCTTTTTTCCACTAGAATCTACGGTATTCGTTTGATTGATTAAGGTCACATAATGAGTTTTTGGATGTAGGGATATGGTTGCTTTTTCACCAACCGTTTTTCCTGGTACTATTTCTAGTTGCACAGTTCCCGTATCATAATCATCATCAGGAGAAACATTTAAGGCCGATATTTGTGCACCATAATAGGTCGTTTCGTCACTCCATGGAAGATCAATAGAATATCTTACCGAGTCATACCACGAATCGTCAGCAATAAGATTTCCCCGAATCGTTTTAATTCCTAATTCAGAAAGTTCCTTTGCTAGCCGGTTTAAGTCGGAAATCATAAGGGTGGGATCTCCCTTACCCTTTAAATAAAGATTTCCTTTTAATTTTTTTCTTTTTATAACGCCGTCCGTTAGTATTTCCGTTTTAAACGTATAATCTTCCCCTAGAGCAGATAGTGCCGCCGCCGCTGTAAAAAGCTTCAAATTAGAAGCTGGTCTTAAGCGTACATTTCCAAAATGGTTGTAAACTAATTCACCTGTTGTAGCATTTCTAACACTTATGCCAATTAAGGCTCCATTTAAATCAGGATGACTACTAACTAGGTCAGTTATCTGTTTATTTAAATTACTTTTATTAATAGCTTGAACGGGATTCGCATTAAAACAATTAAAAATAAAGGTACTTATTAACAAAAAAACACAAATTCTCCTCGTTTTGAGATACAAAATCGTTTCACCTTCCGTTAAAAGATTCTACTATTTTGTTTCAAAAAAAAGGAAAATATGTGCTAGTGTTCATTACCCAAGTTTCTTGAAGAATAACTTTTCCCACATTCTCCAAGGAATTAGATTTTTCATGAAGATTGCCGTTTTTATCCCTTTACCAATAGGATGACGCAGAGAGGTTTTCTCTTCTTCCGCAAGTTGTACTATTCTATTTGCTACGTCCAGCGGATTGCCAAAGTTGTGTTCACCCTTCTCAAGTTGTTCCTCTATTTTTCTCATATATGTAAAGTATGGTGAATTAGGATTTAGAGACTTTTCTGTTACTTGTTTACCTGTAGACCAGATGTTCGTTTTATAGGACCCAGGCTCGATAAGGATGACTTCCACACCGAACGGTTTCATCTCTAGACGCAAGCATTCACTGAATCCCTCTACTGCATGCTTAGATGCTACATATGGTGATATTCCAGGAAAACCCACTCTACCGCTTATACTACTAATATTGATAATTTTCCCCTTTTGTTTTTCCCTCATGAATGGTAAGCAAGCTTGAGTTACTGCAATTAAACCAAAAAAGTTCGTCTCAAATTGCTTTCTGTATTCATCTAATGGAATCTCCTCTACAAAACCCGCTCCTGCGAATCCAGCATTATTAATGAGTACATCAACACTCCCCAACTCATTTATGTAATTTTTAAAATGATTGATGGAAGATTCAGAGGTTACATCTAGTTCCAAAAGCGAGATTTGCTTCTCTACTCCGTTTTGTTTTCCAAGCTGTAACAAAGTTTCTCCTTTTTCGAGATTTCTCATCGTTGCGATTACATGAAAATTTCGTTTAGCCAGTTCAATCGTGGTTAATAACCCAAAGCCACTTGATGCCCCTGTAACTACTGCTATCCCTTTATTCATT
The DNA here is from genome assembly GCF_034427655.1 of Robertmurraya mangrovi. Taxonomy (NCBI): domain Bacteria; kingdom Bacillati; phylum Bacillota; class Bacilli; order Caryophanales; family Bacillaceae; genus Robertmurraya; species Robertmurraya mangrovi. Next base: position 42,657 of record NZ_JAXOFX010000017.1, on the reverse strand, counting down.
TAGAAAGTCCTTTCTAATTGGTTTTAAATCAGTATTCTATAAAGGTTTGTGAATACCTTTAAATGGGTGTAATTATAGAACAAAAGAGGCTGAACATTATCGTTCAACCTCTTTGGCATTTTACTTATCAAAAATTGTGTTGGATAACAGTCTGAATAGGTAATCTGTATGGTCACGGAATCCTACTTCTAAACCAATTAATGTCACGTCTTTGTTATTTTCTTTTACAATAATGGCTTGACCTTGTGCATTTGTACGGTTTCTCCAGTGTCCTGCTACAAAGAAATCTTCATCATTTTTTAAGTTTGCGTATACGGTGTCATTTTCTAAGTTCGTATACCAAACAGGACGATAGACAAAACCGATATCTTCTTGATTGTATCCAGCTGTCAAACTAGATTCTTCATAATTTACATTTACAATCCCATTACTATTGGAGCCAGCTGTATTAATCTTATTATCTGTTAATCCAAGAGTCAAGGAAGCTCTCGATGCACCTGCACCAATGGCAATATATTTGCCACCTTGATCAAGGAATTGATTAACGTTATTTTTAAAGGTTGCTAATTGGTCTGCTTGTTGAAAGCCAAACTCCTTATTGGCTGTACTTAAGTTAGTAGAAATTAAACTTTCCGTTCCGCTATAAACAAATACATCAAAGGATGCTAAACCATTTTCAGCTACTTCAACTGGAGTAACTTCCGTAACTTGGAAGCCTAGTCTTTTAAGAGCGAGTTTCGTTCCTGCATGTGATTGAGCTTTCCCCATTCCGCCGTCTTTTAGAATAGCCACTTTCATATCTTCTACTTTGACAGCATTAGAAGGTATGGAACCTGATCCAATTTGAAGGCCAGAGTTTTTAACAGCAGCAGAAATTTGATTAGCTTGTGCATCTACATAGAAGTTTCCTTTTGAATCACGCTTTACACTTACACCTTGTTGCAACAAAGTATTTACTAAATGAACTGCCTTAACAGAACTATTCGGAACAACAAAAGGCCCTTTACCAGAAACAGATCCTTGCTCATTGATTTGATTTACCTTTGTTGATGTCACTGTTACATCTTGATTGATTTGAATGGCTTCAAAGCCCCAAAGCTCAGGTAAACTCCATGCAGAAATATCATACATTGCTGGAGTGTCCTCAGAAATATCTTCCCCATCCCAAAGCATCGTATTTGCTAAACCTGCTTTTGCTTGGTCCATTTTTACGATATAAGTCCCTTTAGAGTAGACCTTTCCATCAACGGTAAAAGATTTAGATGACTGAACTACTTCTATATCATTTTTTAATAGATGGTTAACAGCTTTGTTTGTAACAGTCGGATCGTTTTCGTTAACAGGTAAAATATACGCTTTCGGGAAATGGCCATCTTTATGGAACGGATGGTCAAAGTTAATACCGCGTTTGAATATTTCAATCTGATCTTTAATCATTTCCTGTTTGTTTTGTGTTGTAAACTGTAGAGCTCCCATGATGGCATCGTATGTAAAGCGAACTCCATCCCAATCATTGGTTGGCGCTTCTAGTGTATGACCATATGCACCATGATACATCGCATACATTGGGGTGAAGATAGGCGGATAGTCATCCCAACCAGCTTCATCATCTCTTAATGGGATATAGCTGCCTTTCATACTTTTATATAGATTGCCGCTATACTCTCCTTGATTGGCCATGATTTGACTTTCCATAGCAAGTGCCGACCCAAGAGCCCACTTCGAATACAAATCATATTCATAGTTTGGATTATGTGGTGGTGTGCATGGCTCGATTAACCCTTGTAGATTAGGAGCATAATTTTTCACATATCCATGGGTGTCTAAAAACACCATAGGGTTCCATTCTGTTAGTAATTCTACCATTTGTTGAGTTTCTGGTTGTGACTGTGTAATAAAGTCACGATTCAAATCAATTCCTTCCCCATTAAAACGAGTTGCGTCGATTCTTCCATCAGGGTTTTGTACCACGTTGAAAATAAGGATATTATTTTCTAATATATTCCTTGTAACGTCATCGTTTTCAGTAGCAAATCTCTCAATTAATTGCATAAGTGCATCACTGCCTACAAATTCAGTTCCATGAATGGAACCATTAATCATAACAGGAACTTTAAAATCAGGGTTATTAGCAACCCAATCTTGTGCTTTCTGTGGGTTCTTAAACATTTGCTTTCTTAATGATTGTATTTTCCCAAACTTACCTTGAGTCGTTGGATCAGCAATTGTTACCACATATAAAGGTTGCCCTTTAGAGGATTGACCCGTAACCTCTACTTTTACACGATTGGATTGTTTCTCAATCTCATTTAATTTAGTACCTATTTGTGAGAACTTCATAAAGTCATAGTTTTCACTATTAAATTTACTTCCATCTTGTTCTTCATAAACATTAACATTAATCCATTTTGATTGTTCAGCGAATACGGTTGGCATAGGAATGGTCGCCAACAGACTCGCTGCAAGGATTCCAGAAACTACTTTTTTATTTTTCATATGTAAACCTCCTATTAATATACGAATAAAAATGTCGCATTTTCTATTTTAATACATAATTACATCTATTAAATGATGAAAAATATCTAAATTTATAAATAAATTATAGATAAATAGGCATTAAAAACCGACAAAATTCATCAAAATGTTTAATATCTATTAGGATATATGTATTAATATTCATATATAATATATACATAAAAAGGCTGACCCTTTAAAGGTCAACCTTCTAAAATCTTCTATATCGGCTAGCATAACAAGCATCGCATATTTGATAATCTGAATCCCATGGCAGACTTCTTCTGCACTTTCTACATTTTTTCGTCATTTTTTTGACGTCTGTTCCGAGTCTTTCATGAACTAGATCACTTATTTCGTCTCTTAATCTTTCCCAATAAATGACTTCCGTACGTCGATCTAGACGATATAAGAATAATAAATGTAGACCAAGTGACTTATAAGTAAGTTCTAAAGCTTCTAATGTTCCCTTTTTAATTACTGGTTCTGGAAGCTCTCTGCCATTAATAATAGCTTGCATCGTTTCAAACCATTGTTGGGTTAATTCCGATTCTTTTTTTGAAAACGGAAGATGTAGGAATCCATATAAATCCATTATGGATAAATGTGCCTCTATCTCTGTACCTTGGACAAGTTCATACAATTCCTTCTCTTCAGAAAGAGAAGCTTTTTTCGTTCCAGGTGGACTTTCGAATTGATCCCATAGTTCAAAAAATGTCCCTAAGTCGCGATAGTATTTTTGAAATCTTTCAAAAACCGCATTGGTTGGAGCAATGGCAAAATTGTATACAGGTTCATCTTCTTGCTGTAATAACTTTTTCATGACCTTAATTTGACTTGTAAAAGCAACTTTACCAACATTATAAATCCCTTTTCTCCCTGCACGGCCAGCAATTTGTTTAACTTCCTGGGACGTTAGTAAACGTCTTCTAGAACCATCAAATTTGTCGTTTTCTAAGAAGACGATTCTTCTAATTGGAAGGTTTAATCCCATCCCAATGGCATCAGTCGAGACAATAACGGTTGTTTCTCCGTTTATAAAACGTTCTATTTGTTTTTTCCGAGTTTCAGGTGGCATGCTTCCATAAATCATACTGACAGAATAACCTTCATTTTGTAATCTTGAGGCTGTCTCAAGTACTCTTCTTCTAGAAAAACAAATGAGGGCATCGCCTTTTTTCGTTTGACTGATTTGAAATGGCTTGGACTCCACTTCGAGAGGGATGTCCCTTTTATAATGATGGACAGTAACATCCGAATCTCCTAATAATTCAAGCATCATTCCTTTAGCATTACGGCTACCGATGATATGAACCTCATTGGCATTTGCTTTTGTAATAGCTTTATACCACGAAAATCCCCGGTCCTTGTCCGTTATCATTTGCGCCTCATCAATAACTACTACATCATAAAATTCCTTTTCGTGAAACATTTCAACCGTACAAGAGATATGGGTAGCTTCTGAATTGATTTTCTCTTCTTCACCTGTTTTTAACGAACAAGGAGTACCTTCTTGGTTTAACTTATCATATACCTCTAAAGCTAATAGTCGAAGGGGGGCCAAATATAAACCACTGTTTGCTTGCTTCATCCGCTCTAACGCATGATGTGTTTTTCCAGTGTTTGTCTCACCAATGTGGAGAATATATTTTTTCGTTCGACCAAGATAATAACTATATTCCCTTCCAAAGATATCTTCTAGGATGCGTTCTTCCTCTTCTTTTTTTCGTTGTAACTCTGCTAATTCTTCGGCTATTTTCCGTTTTCGGTCTTCCAGGTCATCCAGATAAATTTCTCTATGTTTATGATAATCAAACGTTGTATCCGCTAGCTTTATCAAGTCAGAAACATACTCTTCTTGGATTTTTTTCATAAAATCATGCTGTAATGTGGTGATGTGGTAGGCTACAACGTTTTTGATCATATCTTTTGATAAGTTTTTATGACCTTCTTTTTCGAGCTCTTCCACCAGTTTAGTTGGAACGATATCGAATAGACTATTTGCGATTAATCTTTCATAAACGAAGGTATATGTCTCGTATTCAAAATATCTCCTACCTAGATAAACCGTTCGATGAATTTCTCCAGTTAATTCAGTTAGGAAATTGGATAAAGTCGTATAAGAATCGGGATCAAACTGACCCAGTTGAACCAATTTTTCTTCAAGTGCAAACGTATCAACAGATTTATATTTGACATTGTTTGCGAAACCTTTAGCTAACTGAGTAGCAACTGCATAACGAATGTTTAAATAAAAGTACTCTTGATTTCTAACGACAATATCATTAGCAGCTGATTCTATACTCATTTGCAGTTTTCTTCTCTGTTCTTCTAAACGGTTCTCTTCTTCTTTTTGTAGTGTGACCTCTCTAGCATTATGATAGCGATCTTCCCACTCTTCTCGGTCGTTAAGAGGAGAATTTTTTAACCATGAAACCATATCAAATGGCTGAAAATGTCTAATCTCGGTTCTAAATAAATGATTAATCACCTTTCTGTCTACACCATCTACTTCAAAACCACGCTCTCTTAAATAGTTCTTCTTTTCATTTCTCGAAACATTATTGGTAGCTTTATTTAGCCAAATGTTAATCCATAATTGTTCTATATATTCCTGTCGATCGGAAAGGTATTGTTCAAAGGTCGGCATAACTTCTTTGTTTCCTAAATAGAAAAAGACGTCCTCATACAGTTTCCTTTTCGTATGCTCTACCGCATTTTCATATATCTCACCAAATGGTGTCATGTAGATATCCCCTTTTTTCTCTAACTTATAAATATTTTATGTATGTAACACTAATCTAAACTATTTTAAATGTGGTAAAACGATAAAAGCTGCTTTCATGAACATAGAAAAGGCTGACTTTGCAAGAAGTAAGTCAGCCAGATATGTATAAAAAATGGTGCCTGAAAATCAGGCACCAGCTCCTTCCGTCCGTACATGGTTAAGTGTCCCGCAACGAGCGAATGTTCGGAAGGAGCAAATTAATCATAACATAACTCCATACTAAAACCAAATAAGTTGGAAGAAAATATAACATATTATATTTTAAACTTAACGTAAGCTTTTTTAATTGTTATATTAGTGAATAGACCTTTTAATAATAGAAAAATCATAGCAGGAGTGAAATACATGAGCGTACATAAAGAAATATCTAGTCACGTAAACAAACAAAACAAAATTATTAAAGAATTCTTTGCCCTAGACCAAAAACGAGAACAATTGATCGACGAGGCTTTACAACTATGCCAACAAGGCCTCCCTTTTACAACTGATAAAATCAATGAAGTCACAAAAGAAATGAATGAAATATCAAAGCTATTAGAAAATATCCCAAGTCGTAAGTTAGTGACTCCTCAGATGGTTCAGGAGTATGCTGAAAAATTAAAAAAGTAAAATGATTCCACTAACTAGTTGATTGGAGCGAAGGGCGACGACTCCAGCGGGGTTAGTATGGACTTGAGACCCCGCAAGGAGCAAGGCGACTGAGGAGGCTCAAGCCATACCCCGCGGAAAGCGTTCGCCCGTAGCGGAAATCAACGGTATTCAATAGTCCATGTTCAGACTATATAATGATTATTCGACACGAATTAAAAAAAACAACACTTTCTTTGACGAATAAAAACTTGTTTTGTCGTCAATGTAGGAATTTTTCAAAAGCAAATCGAACTCTTCCACAAGGGAGAGTGATCTAGTTGAATACTAATGTGGTAGCTAAGATATTAGGGGTATCTACAAGCACAGTTAAGAGATGGGTAAAACAACTTGGATTACAGCTAGAAAAAAACGAATTTGGTCATTTCATGTATACAAAAAATGACATAAAGGTATTAAAAGGATTTAAAGAAAAAGTCCAAGCTGGTTCGGTTCTTCAAGATGTTTCCGATGAACCACGTAAAGGAGTTATAAACGCCTCCACTTCTAGTAACTATTTATTAGAAAAATTAATGTTAAAAGTGGAACTCCTTGAGACAAGCTTAAGAGGCAAGGCTGATGATGTCGTCACTTACCAACTGTTACAACAACGTCGAGAAATTGAAGAATTAGAAAGTCAAATAAAATTATTAACGGAAAAACTAAAAAAGTTAGAGGCAAAACAAGCTACACAAGCGGTTTCTGAAGAAAAATTAGTTGTAAACATTCCAAAACAAAAAAATACAAAGAAGAAAAATATTATATCTATGTTTTTTTAGACAACTGTGTCTAAAACATTGTTGCTAATCAAATACTGCTTTAATAATCCTAGATAAGTAATCCATTACATCAAGCTGGTGTAATGATTTTTTTTGCTTTTATTAGGAACTCAATACATCCTGAATGAGATGTGTATACTACCAATATTAACAATCATACACGGGAGGTTACGTAATGAAGAAATGGGCGTTTGTTTCTGATTTTGATGGTACAATTTCTGACGAAGATTTTTACTGGATTGTGATAAATAAGTATTTTTCTGATGGTAAGGAGCTTTTTAGAAAATGGAAGGAAGCTGAAATTCTCGATATTGATTTTCTTAGCCAAGTATTTACTTCCATTCACCAGGAGGAGAATCAAATAATCGAGGATATTCTTTCTATCCCCATTGATCAATATGTACCCACATTTATTAATCATGTACAGAAAAGTAACGGAGACTTTTATATTTTAAGTGCTGGAACCGATTATTACATCAATCACATCATTAACAAATTTAATATCTCTAATGTAAAAGTCATTTCTAATGAAGGCTTTTATCACGAGAAAAATATTCATTTAAAAATTGATCCAAATCACAAACATTATTCACAAAGGTATGGGATTGATAAATCTAAAGTCATTCAGGACCTTAAAAAGGAATATGAGATTGTTCATTTTATTGGAGATAGTGAGCCTGACTCACATCCTGCACAATATGCTGACTTAACTTTTGCGAAATCAGCGCTGCAAAGCTTATTACTAGAAAAGGATATTCCATTTGTTGCAGTTAATAACTTTAAGGAAGTTGAACAATACTTGATCCAACATGGAATGATGTCATTATGACAAATGGAGTAACTAGTATACCTATACCGGCAATACTCGAAATAAAAAAGGGTGCTATTTTTAATTTAGAGCAGATTTTGACTAAACATGATTTCACAAATGCTGTGTTTTTATTTGATGATTTTACTTATGAAAATTACAAAGATAAGGTCATGAAAACCATTTCATCAATAAAAATTACCCCGCTGCTTCTTACAGCTAACTTAAATATACAAGACCTTATCTCTCAGGCATTCTCAATGGAAAGATTTGAGGTGGTTGTTGCCATTGGCGGTGGCGGAGTAATTGACTATGGAAAATACATCGCTTTCTCAAGACGAAGCCCGTTTATCAGTATTCCAACTTCAGCCTCAAACGATGGATTTGCTAGCAGCAATTGTTCTCTAATCGTTGATCAGAAGAAAACAACGGTACCTGCAAGAGTGCCTTATGGAATAATCGCTGATTTAGACATTATTCAAAACGTGCCTGAACGCTTTATTCTAGCTGGAATTGGCGATTTAATGTCTAACATAACAGCTTTATTTGACTGGGAGTATGAAGAAAAAATGGGTGTTAGTTCCGTGAATGCTTTTGCGCATATGATTAGCAAGAAGGCTGTTAATAGCTTTATTCGAACCCCTATGGACGACATTAAAAATCCTATTTTCTTAAAAGAGTTAGTGAGTTCTTTAACCATGGGTGGTATCTCTACTGTTATTAGTGGAAACAGCTCCCCTATTAGTGGTTCGGAACATTTAATATCCCATGCACTAGATAAAATTAGTGAAAACCCTCAAATGCATGGAATTCAAGTTGGGATTTGTACATACATTATGGCAATTGTGCAAAATCATAGAGTGGATAGAATGGAAAAGGTCTTTTCTCGCACTGGATTTTTTGATTATGTTAAGACTCTAAACATCCAAAAACATGAATACAAAAAGGCCATTCAACTAGCTCCTTCAATAAAGCCAGGTCGGTACACCTATATTCATGATGAAACGTTCAGAAAAGAAGCACTCCAGGTTATTGAATCAGATAAATGGTTAAAAGAAATTTTAAAATAGGGGGACCCTCCCCCTTTAGTTAAGATTTACTATAGTACAGATTTATCTTTTCATCGAGTTGCTTTAGACTCCTTAGTGCACGGTCATATTCTACAGTTCTGTAGTGGTGTGCTCCACCAGGCTCTTCATCCTTTTCATCTGCTAACTTAATAATGGATTGTAAAGGTGTTCTCACTACTTCCCCACCCGGCAAAAATGAATCTGTATGAAATAAAATAGCCAATGCAATTTCTTTTGCTTTAACGGGGTTTTCACCTAAACGAATTAAAAGCTTATGAGCTCTTTCTGCCCCTTTAATCGCATGGATATCATTTTGTCGATATAATTCATAATCCCATTTCCCATTTTTATACCACGTATAATGTCCGATATCATGAAGAAATCCAGCTTTTGTGGCTGTATCAACATCCACTTCGTTTTGAGCTGCTAATTGGAAAGCATGGTAAGCAACCGCAATAGCATGCGCCAAGCCTGAACGAGTAATGTATTTTTGTGCAATTCGATGCTGGAATATCTCTGTCAAACTAACCTCTCTCATTCAAATCACCCCCATTTTAAAATGTTTTCCCATTTATCCTTGTTAAAAACATGAAACGATTATTCTCATTTCAATTTCCTGGGTAAGCGCAAGAAATGACACGTACATTTACATTTCGACTTTAATCATTTGCTATTGAACTTTGATATAATTTTTGTTTATCCATTTCAAATTGACTTAAAGTATGGAATAAATTGTACGTTTAATTTCATGGAAGTTTCCTATATAATTGCCTGTTGAGGAAGGAGGAATAATAGATGGCTGATGTTATGCAATTTGTATTCTTTGATTTTGAGATGCTCTGTTCTAACCGTGGAATGCCTTTTGAAGAAATGGAAGGTATTCGCTTAGGTGCAGTAAAGTACAATCTTGAAACAGAAGAAGTTAGCTTCTTTGATCAGTATATTCAACCTCTTAATAAAAAGCCGCTCAGCTCTTTTTGCAAAAAACTAACGGGAATAATAGACGAAGATTTAGCCGATGCACAAAATTACAAAGAAGTATTTGCTGATTTTTTAACTTGGGTTGGCGGAGTAAAAAGATCTCGTTTTTTCTCTTGGTCAAAAAGTGATCTTACTAGACTTCAATTAGACTCAAAATTACATGATGTCCCTTTGACCACGATTAAGAAAATAGAAAAACGTTATGTTGACTTTCAAGGGCTTTTTACTAAAAGAGTAACGAAAAATAACTTTTCTGTGGAGAATGCTTTAAAGCTCTATGGTAAAGAGTTTATTGGAGAGAAACATAATCCAATGTACGATGCTTATAACACCCTAATAATCTATTTATGTTTCTCTAAGGAAGATGTAGCTTCTGATTTAATTATGACAAAGCAATATATTCTAGATGAGGTGCCTACTGATTTTACTTTAATGAATGCAAAAATTAGGGAACACTTTCTTTATGATATAAATGAGTACATTTTAGAAATCAAAGAAATGTATAAGTTGAAGGATGGTTCAAAACTTTTAAAGCGAACTCAAAGGCTTGTAGAAAAGTATGAAAACATTCTGATTAATCGTTCTGGAATATTTTCTAGACAACTTGAATTGTATGTTCGTCAACTTGTAGAATTCTATCATGAGCTCATATTATCTTATGAAGAGCACGTCTTGTATTCTTCAAAAATATTAGTGTTGGATGAACATTTGATTTACAGAATAGGTTCTTTTCCAAAACTTAGACTTGGAAATAAATAAACGAATTTTTTTACCCTGAAGCTAGAGTGCTCTGGTGCATTCTTCTTCATACATAGATGACAGGTTAACATTAGTATTTTTTTGCATTCTTTTGTTTCAGCATGACTTCATATGATTTTTCAATAATATCGGTTAATACGTCTCCTTTATATATTCTCCCTAGTTTTGTGTTCTCCTGATAGTACTCGACAATTTCATCAAGCATATTTGATGTTTCTTTTGAAATTCTCACGTTTAATTGAATTCTGCCTTCGTTATTCAAGGTTATTCCTCTTTCCATCTATATTATATCTATGTGCTAGCACGTTGCTATGTATATACTATCGGTTAATATCAGCGAATATTTACTATTTTTTCATTGGATTACTAGGTTCGGATATAAAATTTCGACCGTTGATTTCCGCTCCGGGCACTTGCTTTCCGCAGGGAGGGAGTGGAGCCTCCTCGGCGTTACCGCCTGTGGGGTCTCCACTTCCCTCTAATCCTGCAGGAGTCAAGTGCCCTCCGCTCCAATCAACTCAGGTTGTACTATAAAATACACTAAAAACTATAAACTAAAGACCCTATTGATACCAATAGGATCTCTAAAAAATATTATTGATATTTCTTCACAATTTCCTGCAGCTTTAATGCCAAGCCTAGGCTTCCTTCTACTTTTAATCCACCTGTCATAAAGGCCATTGTTGTATTTAAATCGTCTTTTAATAATTTAGAGAAGTTTTGGTCATTTAGTTTTAATGTTACAGCTGGGTCATGTGGGTTCCCTTCAACTACTACTACCTTTCCTTCTTTTAACACTAACTGAAGTGTTCCGCTCTCTACAAGGTCAACTTGGAAAACACGATCTTTTTCGTTTTGAATATGCTCAGGATTGTTGTTCATTTTTTCTACTAAACGATCTAATTCAGCTCTTACAGACATGTTACTACCCCCGATTATATTATAATTGTAAAATAACAAAATATTAATTTTATTATGACATTTTTCTTTCAAAAGAACAATGAATGACCGTTCATTTTTTATAAATTATTTGCTTGTCTTTATCTGCTAACCATGTTATATTATTAAAGCGATGAGCTAATTGAGTAAGTCGATAGACACTCCTTTATGGAAATACACGATGTGGCGTGTAGTCTGGTCGCCTCAATACGTAGAAAAGACTCCTTTTTGGAGTCTTTTCGTTTTTTAGGCATAAACCTTATTGGTTTATGCCTTTATTCTTTTGTATGGAGAGGCTTTAATTTTGCTTCTATTTCCGCTCTCTGGTTTTCGAAATAAGGTGGCAATGCTAAATTTTCACCTAGATGTTCGAATGATTCATCTCCTTCAAATCCAGGTCCGTCTGTAGCTAACTCAAACAGGATCCCGTTTGGTTCTCTAAAGTATATGGAACGGAAATAATATCTTTCTACAAATCCAGAGTTAGGAATGCGGAATTCTTTTAAATACTCTACCCACCTCTTTAGCTCCTCTTCATTTTCCACTCGAAAAGCAACATGATGTACACTTCCTCTATCGGGTCTTTCAACAGGTAAGTCCGGACGAACTTCAATGTGGACCTCGGCACCTGTTCCACCTTCACCTGTATCAAACACTACAATTTCTTCTTGTTCTTCGTTTTTATATCTTCTGTTCTCTTTGAAACCTAACACAAAGGTTAATATTTTTGCCGTTGATTCAAGATTCGCAACCGTCAGTGTAACTGGACCTAGGCCGACAATGGCATGTTCAAGTTCAACTGGGCTTTTCTCCCACGGTTGACCGCCAGCCACTCCAACATTATGTTCATCGGAAACTAACATGAGTCTTTGTCCTTCAAAATCACGGAAAGACAAGGTTGCGCGGCCTGTAACTTGTGAGATTTCATCATGCTCTACCCCGTGCTCTTCAAAGCGTTGTTTCCAGTATAAAAGGGACGCATCTTTAGGTACACGTAAGGAAGTGGTAGAAATGCTATTCGTTCCATAACGAGTTTGTCCGGCACGAGGGATTTCAAAAAATGTTAAATCAGTACCAGGATTTCCTCTTTCATCTGCATAAAATAAGTGGTAAACAGAGGTATCATCTTGGTTTACCGTCTTTTTAACCAGCCTTAGTCCTAAAACTTTTGTATAAAATTCATAATTCCTTTTCGCATCAGCTGTGATAGCCGAAACATGATGTTGTCCTTTTAAGGGCTTTAGTTGCATTTTTTATCACGCTCCATATTGAAATTTTTATGCCTATATCAAAAACATAAATAATTAAAAATGATTTAAATCTGTGACAACAAATAATCTGCTAACAAATGAGAATCGATTCTAGCCGAAACGAATGGTGGAAGTACACCTTTAGCTGACTCAAGCGGCATTCCTAGCCATAAAAAACGCTTATCTACTAAAATAAATGGAAATGGGAATGATTTTTCCATATACTCATTCGCTTTAATGCTATGTACTACTTCTTGGCTTATTATTACTAATTCTACTCCAGGTGCCCTATCATTTAATAATTGAATCCAATCTGGACTAACTAGATTCCCTTTTGGTAAGGACGCTATAATGGATTTTTTAGCTGATTGGATATCCTTAGTAACTTCCTCAAGTTTTTTTGCGTGCATCCACCTTAACCTAGGATGAGGATTTTTAATCCAGCTACCGATCTCACGTGGCCAAATGACTTGCTTCTCTTGCAATTGATGCTCTACAAGTTTCCGATATGTTTTGCTATAGAAGATTTTATCCTTAGTAAAATGGGTATCACTCACATGGATAAATTTCCCTCTAGTTCTAGTTATCGCTACATTCAATAGTCGATCACTATCTTTACCGATTAGAAGCATACCTGGTCTTTCTTGAGGATAACTATCGACCGAATCAAACACCATGACATCCCTTTCACTACCTTGAAAGCGGTGTACCGTGGCTGCAATAATATCTGCTTCTAACAATTCATTTTTATAAAGATCTCCTAAGATTAACTCCATTAACTCAGCCTGTGCCCTATACGGTGTCACGTAACCAATAGAACGATTTCCACCTTTAAATGCTTCGTGTATTAATTGAAAGGATAGCAACAACTGCCATAAATTGACCCTAGAATTTGTTGATTTATCACTCATACAATGCTCACCAGTATAGCTTGTATCGAGTAAAATCGCTGCTTGGTCCATAAATGGTGAACGAGCAACAATAGATTCTCTAGATTGTTTTACACTACTATGGTCCCCAACGAGTGAGTGATAAATATGCTTATTGGTAAAAGCTGATATATCAGGATGCATTCTTCTTTGTTCTTTAAGTAAAAATAAATGTGGATGTAACTGCTTTTCACCTAGATGATCGATAACACCAGAGCGATGATAGATATCTTCTCTTAACCACTCATCAACCAATTGATGACGAGAACTTGCTATTGGCGGTAATTGTTTAAAGTCACCACAAACAATCGCTCTTTTTCCTAGAGACGTAGCAAACGCCACTTGTGGAACAAATGCCATACTTGCTTCATCAAGTACGATATAGTCAAACTCATCTTCATACAGTAAAGGATCTGTAGCTGCTTTTGCTAATGTAGCTCCAACAATTTCTGCATCTTTTACCAGTTCAATCTCTTTTAGTCGGATTTTATCTAATACACTAGATAGCTTCTTTTCAATTTCTAGTAATTGCTCCGAATCCCTTTTACTAAATGACTTAGTTAGATCAAGCTTAATTAGTTTTCTCTCTTCAAGTAATTCATTCTTTTGACTAGCAAGGTCTGGGTGCTTTTTCTCTATCAACCCTGACGTACTTAAGGATTGGAAAGATGAGTCACTCACTTTTGCCCCGTATCTAATCAAATCTCCCTCCCGAAACCGGCCCTTCGTTTCTACAAAAGAGGATATCTCTTTCATCAACACATCTACTGCTTGATTACTTTGTGCTAATACTAAAACTCTTTTTCCTTTAAAATAATGATTGGCTACAACACGAGCCAGTGTATAAGTTTTCCCTGTCCCAGGTGGCCCCCATACATATGTGACTGGATTATACTTTGAGCGAAGAATGAGTTCATGAACGTTAGATGTAATCTTATCGGTAGGATGCTTAATGGGCATAGAAGGATCCATAAGTCTCTTTATTCGTCTGCGCTTTTGTTTGTTTTCTTTTATCTCTTCAAGTCTTTCAAAAAGTTCATCAAGGAGTTCCCACGGGTCATGAAGAATGATGGCTTCCGAGAGCATATCCCCTAGATTTTGCTCCAATTCAATAATAATGTTACTTCCCTCCGAAGAAAGAAGCCGACCATTCACCTTTAAAGAACCCCACTGCATACGAACATTCGATCCATTTGGAATTCGAACAGGATTATGTACATCAAAGAAGTATAAAAATAGTCCATCTCTTATCATTAAGCGTCCATTGCTGACACGATATTTATTACTACCGAATTTTTTCAAATGCATAATTTCAACTTGTAAAGCTTTTTGCCATTTTTTTAAAAGTAGACTAATGCTTATCATTTTACTACATCCTTTACAACGGAAAAGCCCAGTCTAAAGCGACCTGAGCTAATATTGTACAACTATATCACTTTACAATAAGAAAATCTAATTTGCCTTACCTGTTCTGAAAACAAAGTATTTCTGCCCAAAATAATTAATAATGGTATATAATCCAACACCTATTATTACGGCTAGCTCTTTCTCAGAAATAAAGTTTGTTATATCCACCATGTTATAAAATGCCTTAGAAATCATTGAGCTTAAGCCATATGCAAAAAAGTAAGTGATTAAAATAACTATGATAAAGCTGCTTCCGCCTTTAATAAACGAAACTTTACTGTTAAAAGTAAATGTCCGATTAAGGAGAAAACTTACCATTGCTCCTACTGCATTCCCTAAAAAGGTAGAAATCCAATAGCCTTGGTTCAATAAATTTAATAAAAAAAACATCGTTAATAATCCAATGAATGTATTTAAGATTCCAACTAGTAGAAACCGGATAAACGAATTAGTGGGTTTCAGATAGTTCCAGGCGATATGGTTCATTTTCTTCCCCTTCACTGTTGATGAGCATCTTCATAGGTACTGTAAAAGAGTCAATATCAACAATGTACTTTGGCCTTTGTTTCGTCTCTTTATATATTTTACCGATGTACTCGCCTACTAAACCAATGGCCGTTAGCTGGAGACCTCCTATTAACCAAATAGAGGTAATTAGTGAAGTCCACCCTAATTCAGTATTTCCAAAGAACTTCAAAGATAGAAAATAAAAGGCAAACAGCATACTTGTAAAAAATGAAATGAGTCCTAAAGATAAAACAAAACGAATGGGTGTAATAGAAAATGATGTGATTCCATCAAAAGCAAAGGCAATCATCTTTTTTAAAGGATATTTTGTTTCACCTGCTAGTCTTTCTTTTCGGTCATAATAGACGGAAGTGGACTTAAATCCTATTAATGGAACAATTCCTCTTAGAAACATATTTACCTCTTCAAACCGTTCCAGTTCCTTAACCGCTCTATTACTCATTAAGCGAAAATCGGCATGATTGTAGATAATATCTACACCCATTTTTTTCATAAAGGTATAAAATCCTTGGGCTGTTGTTTTCTTGAAAAATGTGTCTGTATCCCTTTTCTTTCTTACCCCATATACCACATCATAGCCCTCTTGATATTTTTGAATAAACTCTCTAATGACCTCAATATCATCCTGCAGATCGGCATCAATAGAAACAATACAATCAGATACTTCCTTTGCCGTATTTAACCCCGCTAACAAAGCATTTTGATGACCCACATTTCGGGATAACTTTAGACCTTTAATTAAATCATTCTTTAGGACCTCTTTATATATCATATTCCATGTTTGGTCCTTACTTCCGTCATCTACAAATAATAGCCTACTGCGATCGGAAACTAGACTTTCATTAATCAAACTGATTAATAATTCTTTGAGCTTGGTAAAGGTGTAAGGAAGAATATCTTCCTCGTTATAACAAGGTACCACTACAGTCAAAATCGGCTCACTCAATTTGTTCCCTCCTTGCACTGCATACTTTGTTCTAATTAAAGAGCCTCATATAGGTATACTTTCCAGGCAGAATCTTCTCCCGTGAAAATCCGCTCTAATTTCAATCCATTATCATGAGCATTTTCAATTGGAATGGCAGAAAAGATATATTTTCCCCCCATAGCTTTGAAAGGCTCTAAATTCAGTTCTAAGTTTCTTAACTTTTTCTTTGATTTTTTCTTAAACATATAGTGCTTACCTAGTTCAGCCGTAAATATGTAGCATCGTCCACCCCATTCATCAAAATAGGTTCGGATGGTTTTATTTTTTGCCAGTTCTCTTTCAATTATTTTCCTAAATTGATATTTATACTTTAGTGGGTAAAAGTTGTTATACGTATCCAGAGTATAAAAGCCATTATATTGTGCAATGGCTGGATGCATCCCAATACTTGCTACCCTGTAATTTTCCTGTGGGAGGTTAATATAGTTTTTAATCTCATCAAACATTTCTACAGCATAAAACTCTTTTACCGACGGTTTTTTACGGTGAATAATTTCGTCGTTAAAGACCATTAACACCATTATTTGTGCAATGATTACTAGAGTGGCGGACTTTCTCCAGTTTTGTATATTTTCTAATAAGATTTTTAGAGCTAATGCAAAGCTTATATAAATGATTAAGGGTCTTAAAAAATGAAACCGAGCAAAGTTAAATGTATCTAAGAAATGGAATCTTTCCGTTAATGGAAGCCACCCTTTATAAAACCAAAAGGCATACCAAAACGACAGAGCCACATTTAAAGCTAGCAAATAGACAAAAACTTTCTCCTTTGACCATAAACGCTTTTTTACTATTATATAGAAGGCCATTAACGTTATAGGTAAGACAACGATTCCATGAATGGTCATAACATGGGTGTGACCCAGAATAAAATTCTTTATTGAAAGTTTAATGGAGTGCCAAAAGGATAAACGAGCATGAAAATATTCGTCTCTACTATTTGGTTCCGTATCAAATAAGAAAGAACTCACCAATCGATATTCGACTATAAAATAGAGTGATGTCATATAAGCAATCGAAAATAAGAAAGGAAGATTCCATCGTTTCTTTCTAATTAAATCAGTTAACCAAAATATCCCCATAGCTACTAAAAAGAAAAAGAAGCCAAGAACGAGGCTAGAGTAAAGAGGTAGTAAAGTTAAAGCTAAGTAGTTCCACCAGCTCTTTTCTCCGTTACGGATATTTAAAAAAGCCCATAGAGCAAGGGGCATACCTAATGTACTTAACATTCCAGACGGCCAAAAAGGTGTTAGTGCAAAAGCTAATGCCACTCCCACACGGATTAAACCATGTTCTTCTTTCCGAATGAAGTGCCTTTTCAGCAATACATACATGCCTAAAAAAGCAACGAATCGTGTAATAGCTTGGCTTAAAAAATAGGCAACCATAGTGGGAAACCAATGATAAAGCCAAACAATTCCACTAAATTCTGTTCCATATGTATTTCGCGAAACCCCATTAATAATTTGCGGGATGGTTGAGTTAATAGAACCCAACAGCTCTCCACTTCTTGACAACACCTTATACCATGCAAGGTTGGAATCTAGATTATCATGTACCCGAATATGAGCGTTCTCACCCAATATAAATAATGGGGAAAGGTATAGAAGAATGGTGAATAGCGAAAGGAAAATTAGTTTTTGCTCATTCTTCGATAGTATTGACAATTGAAACACCTCGTAAGAAAAACTTTATATTTAAGCTATGAGATTACCGAAAGGGCTTGATCTAAGTCCTCAATAATTTCTGAAATTAACTCAAGACCAACGGATAAACGTATTAAGCCTGGACTAATTTTCTCTTTTAGTAAACTGCCTTCATTGTGGCCATAATTCGGTGAAGTTACTAGACTTTCGAAAGATCCCCAGGAAACACCAATTTGTATGAACTTAAAAGCATTAATGACAGCTTTTGCCGCCTCATATGTCTCATCTTTAAGAACAAAACTTAACAAACCTGAGTTTCCTGTTTGCTGAGTTTTTCCAAGTTCATAATGAGGATGTGTGGCTAAACCTGGATAATTAACGACCGTAACATTGGGGTGGTTTTCTAGAAAAGTCGCTACTTCATATGCATTCTTCTCATGTTCCTTCATCCGAAAAGGTAGGGTTCTTATGCTTCTTAGTAGGAGTGAAGCTTCATGCGGGCCCATAATTCCACCCATTAACAAGAACTCTTTCGGAAATAACTCCATCATTATTTTGTGACTAGTAATGAGTGCCCCTCCGACGACATCACTATGTCCCCCTAAGTACTTAGACGCAGAATGAACGACTATATCGAATCCTAGTGTTAAAGGCTTTTGAAAAATTGGAGTCCCCCAAGTGTTATCAATCATAGTACGTATACCATAAGATTGAGCTAATTCCGCTAAACTCTTTAGATTGATGAGCTCAAAAGTCAAACTCGTAGGACTTTCTAAAATGATGAGCTTTGTATTTTTTTGAATAGATTGTTCAATTTTTTCGATATTTGTAGAGTAGACAACTGAATGCTGGATATTAAATTTTTGTAGATACTTTAACAAATCCAAGGTCGATGTGTATATATGACTTACACAAAGGACATGCTCCCCACTTTTTATACTAGCAAGAATAGCGGCAGTAATAGCGGCCATTCCGGATGCGAAACATTTACAATCTTCCCCTCTTTCAAGTGCAGCCAGTTTCTTCTCTAATACCTCAACTGTCGGGTTCGTCCCTCTCCAATAGACATAATAATTCAACTCATTTTTTACAGCTTCTGCAAGTTCTTCATGTTTTGAATAAACAAATAATGAGTTTTGATAAATCGGGGGTACAGCCGCTCCAGAAAATTCCTCAGCTGCGTCTCCAAAATGAAGACATATTTTCAGGTCTTCTTTAAATAGTACGTCCGCATAATTCATGCTCACACACCTTCTACAATAAACGATTTAACGATAGTTTTTACAAACTTAGGTAAAAATTATTATATTTTATTAATTTATTAATATTTTACACTTTTTTCAAAATAAAAAGCCCCCTATGATAGGAGGCAAGGTTTGATTATGCGTTTTTCGATTGAACAATGTTTTTGGTTCTAGCTCTTCTACTATAGACAATGACTGTGATAGCGATAGTAGAAGTAATTAGTGATCCATGTAATAACCAAACTAACTGAGGCATCGTCATGACTTCAAGTAACATGGGAGCTATAACAAATCCCCCTGCAAAGCCTAACGATTTTAATAGCATTCCCACACCGAAGATTCTTCCTCGAATATAGTTATCGGATTTTTGAAGTAGAGTTGCGTGTAGTGTAGTAAAGCTAGCATCAAAAATTCCAGTAAAAATAGCGAAAGCAAAAATAATCCATAGGTTCATACTTGATAAAAAGACGATAAAACCAGTTGACATTAGCATAGCTGATATAAAGCAAGCATAATAGACTTTTTCATCCCTTAACCATTTCAGTTTAGGAAGGAAGTAAGTGGCTATAACAGAGCCGACGCCCCACACACCCCATATCATTCCATAGAAGTAACTTTGTCTATCCGGGTTTAATGCTTCTGCTAACAGAGGAATTCCTAAATTATGTGAGCTTCCAGCAAAGGCTCCAATTAAAAATACAATGTTTACAGCCATTAGCATAGGTGCTAGTAATAAATACTTGTTCACTTCCTTAATATCTGTCCAAACAGATACTAACTTAGCTTTCATTCCTTCTGTTAATAATTGAGTACCATTAGATTGTGTTTCCCACTTTAGTTTGATTAACACAACAGCTGAAAGTATATATGTAAAAGCATCAATTAGTAGAGTCATTTTATAACCTAAAAATTCCGTAATGATACCCGAAGCGATAAAACCAGTTACTAAGCTGATGGATGTTAATCTAGAAATAATGGAATTGGTCTCAAGTATTTTCTTTTGACCGAAAATCTGAGGAATCTCCGCACTAAAGCTTACAGCAAAACTGCTATTTACAAACCCAATTAGGAAAGAAACAATAATAATCATCGTTGGATTTGGAAAAGGTATAAGAACAATAATGATTAATGCGCGTACAATATCGCTTATAATCATGATTTTTCTTCGATTAAATCGATCTGCAATTATACCTGAAAATAGGCTCGATACCACTCCACCAATCGTCCTAGCAGCCATTGTTGCTGCTAACCAAGCCGTACTGCCAGTTGATGCATAGATTAAAACATTTAACACAATTAAATCCATAAACATGCCAAAATCAGACAAGGCTTTTACGTATAAAAATATTTTACGGTTCATCGTTATCTCCACTTTATAATGATAGAATTGTTTAAAAGTTAAATACTTTCTTATTTTATATTGCTTCTTCATATTTCGCAATACGAAATTTCCTAAAATAGAAAGGATCCCATGATTGATTATGGGACCCACTTCTTTAAAATTATCTGCCAACAAACATTTGTGTCCAGTAATTTCCGCTTTCTACATATCCTACACCAATATGAGTATAGTTAGGAGTTAAAATATTTTTACGGTGTCCTTCACTATTCATCCATGCTTTTACTACTTCTTCTGGTGTACGTTGACCTTGAGCAATGTTCTCACCTGCTGATTTATAAGAGATACCAAAGTCCCTCATCATATCAAACGGAGAACCGTGCGTTGGGCTTGTGTGTGAAAAATACTTATTTTGTTGCATGTCTCTAGATTTTTCCCTCGCAACATTACTTAATGCCGGGTCAGCTTTTAAATCCTGCAAACCATTTTTACGTCTTTCCGCATTCGTCAATTCAATTACCCTTGACTCTACAGAACTGATGCCTTGCGTTGGTGCTGCTTTAGGTGTTGCTTGTTCTTGTCCTGGTTGCTGTCCTGTAGGCTGCTGGTTTTGACCTGTTGGTGTTTGCGTTTGCTGATTTGGTTGTTGAGTTTGTCCCGTAGGAGTTTGCGTTTGTTGATTAGGTGCCGCTGCTTTATCTCCTTGTTGACCTTGCTGCCCACCAGGTTGAGTTCCAGGTTTATAGAACTTGAATTGACCTTGACTTATATATTCGCTATGTGGAAATTTACCGCTAGGAGTTGATGTACTATAAGAGTTAGGATCAATGGTGATAATCCCCCCACGAATTTTTACAACACCATCTCTTGGTAAATCAAATGTTTGTCCCTGCATTTGATTCCCTTGTCCTTGGCCAGCTGTACCTTGCTGATTTCCAAAGCTTTGAGCTCCAAATTTTCTTGCTGAACCTTGATTATTTCCTATTCCATTACGGTTGGAATTTTGTCCTATTCTTGATTGAACACCATAGCCACCATATTGTCCACGGATTTCATTTCGGTTAGTACGATTCATACTCGTTCTGTTACGATCTGTAAAGTAGTCTCCATTATCTTGTGTATATACATTTCTTGGTTGGTAACCAACATCAGATGCCTCATATGCATTATCATTCGTATTACATGCAGCCAGCATTAAAAGAGATGCTACTGGTATCATCAGCTTATTGAACTTGTTCAATTTAAAAACCCCCTTTTAAAAATTTTGATACGTTATTATGATGTCGATTTTGCTCTTAAATCATTTGTGGTAAAAATCGTGAAATACTTGGATGATTATCACATTTTAAGAAAAGCGGAGACGCCTTCGTTGCCGACGTACAAAAAGGCTACCCAAATTGAGCAGCCCTTTTAGATCATATTAATACTCGTCATATTCGCTTAACTTATCCATATGGCTAGCAATCATAGCAATAATCGTGCTAGCTTCTTCTTTACTAAAAATGAAATTAGATTCATCTTTTATTAGTTCATCATCTTCTGTCCAAATACGATTTACTCTTCTTAGCACACCGTCTCCCGTTTCTTCCACAATTCCGAATTGGTAAGTGACTTCAACTTCATCCTCATGCATAAAAGCTGTCACTTCAGGAGTCTCCCATTGAACATCTATTTCTTCCATGACATCACTAGTTTCTTCAACCGCAAAGTCACCTGCTAAATGATATTCGTCTTCACCATCGTAGTCATATTCATCCATATCATCCTCTAAAGAATACACAACCTCTACAACTTCCTCATCGTCATCATCATCTAATTCCATATCATAATCTTCATCATTCATGTAATCATGCAAGCTTTCATGCACTGCATCAATGATATCCTCAATATCTGAAAGGATGGTTTTAGCTGTTTGGCCAAGTTCAGTATCAAAGGATTCAATATAGAATTCTTCGTTATGTGGATCAAAGAACAAAGTACAAAAGTATTCTCTGTCATCATCCTCTGTCTCTACAAAGAATTCCATACGAGGGTGTTTTGCTCCCCTGTCAATGGACATTTGTCCGACTTGATCGTACTTATCACAAATAGACTCCAAATGATCTTGCAATTCTCCTGTTACCCGATCAAACCATTCTAGAGACATAGTATCCCTTCCTTTCAAGGTAATCGGTTATATTATTTCCGACAATTGAATAGTTGTTCATACCATATAAAACCAATTCTAAAATGGAAATCATAAACTTATCGGAGTGCTAAATTCTCTAGAATTTGATCATCCCATATAAAACCATCGACTTTTACGTGCTTTGGTAATAAGGGATGATCCCTCACTATTTTTAGATTTTGTATTAAAGCCTTATTAAGATCCATACTATCTTGTAGCCATGATTTCGGATGATGACCGATGTACTCTAAAGTTTGAAGTGTATGATCGGATATTCCGTTTCTCTTCATTAATTCCAAGATGCAAGTTTGATTATTTGTTATTTCACTGGATTGATCATTAAGTACGATTAAAATTTCATCAATACTTTCTAAATGAACAGTTAAAATAATATTTCGCATAGTCCTCCCGTAAGGTTCTATCATCAAACCTTGAAAATTTTCAAGCGTTATTATAATTTTCCGTTCTAATTTCATTCTATTTATAAGTGATTCAACATTTTCATGTACGGTAGTTAATATTAAAGTTTTCTTTTCCACTTGAATATCCTCCTTAATTAATCCACTTTGCCATTTCAAAATAAAGCGGAATACCAAATAATAAGTTAAAAGGAAATGTTATACCTAGTGCCAAACCAATATATATAGAGGGACTTGCTTCAGGAACCGATGTTTTTAATGCGGCTGGCGCGGCTATATAAGAGGCACTTCCAGCTAATACACCCATTAAGGTTGTTCCACCTAAAGATAATCCAACCATGCTCCCCACATAAACACCAAACGTTCCAAAAATTAAAGGAGCAAGGATCGCGAATAAAAGTAACTTCATTCCATTACTTTTAATTTCTGGTAAACGCTGCCCAGCAATTAATCCCATATTTAATAGAAATAAAATTAGTACACTGCTATATAAATCGATAAATAACGGTTTGATTGTTGGAAGTGCTCCTTCTCCTAATAGGACCCCAATAGTTAAGCTTCCCATTAAGAGAAGTACACTTTTTCCAAAGAGGCTTTCCCTTAAAATTTCTTTATCAATCCATTTATGAGTAGTTGTGTTAGCAATGATCCCTATTTGTTGAGAAGAATAACGAATATGGTTTTGATTTTTTTTCAAGACATTCAATAATAATAGAGAAATAAATATTGCTGGGCTTTCTAAAATAACCACTAATGCATTCATAAATCCTTCATATGAGATTTGTTGGTAATTTAAAAAAGAAATGGCTGCCCCATAAGTAACAATACTTACCGAACCATATGTAGCAGCAAGGCCAATGGCATTATATAAATCAAGCTTCATAAATCGTAATATAACAACTGTGAAAATTGGAATAGAGAATCCTAGTAATAATGTTCCTAAAATTGGCTCTAAAATTGAGTGAATGGAATAATGAGACAGCTCAATCCCACCTTTTATCCCAATAGCAATCAATAAATATATACTTAAACCCTCGCTTAAACCATTTGGAATTTTTAAATCGGATTTGAATAAGGAAGCAAGAAGTCCAAGAACAAAAAATAATACAACAGGCGAAAATAAATTTTGTACGATGATATCTAACATGACAAGTCTCCTTTAATGAAAAAGCCGGCATGAATGGAATCACTTAGTTTAATAGTGATTCTTTCAATGCCGGCTTTTCTTCAACTCACATTCGTTATTTGAAGAACTTCCTTTAATATCTATAATCAATTAGAATAACTTTTCAAGATCACTTGTTAACTTAAAAATCATAATTCTTTCTCCCGTATTCGTACTAAGATCGGTATGGAAGCTTGCAACCTCTACTTCTGTTAATGTTGATATGAGGGATTTCAGATAATCCATTCCCGATTCAACTAGATCACAGCGAATTTTTTTGATTGAAAGTAGACCTTCCCTTGTACCACATAAGGAGTATTCTGCAGGAGTTAAAACACCTTTCAAACTAACAATAATCATATCCCGAAGAATGTCTGTTTTTACAGATACAGAGCCACGCCCTAGATAATCTCTTTCCCACTGCGTTAATGCTCTGCTAATTTCAGCTTCCAATGAGCCTTTCGTTTTTTTCATTTTGATCCCCTCCTTAAATAAAACAAAAAATCGGTATATTTCTTTGAACGAACACCAAAGAAATATACCGATTTACTATTTTCTTATCCCTCTGCTGCATTTCTTTTTCATCATATCAATTGATTAATTAATATGATGCTAAAGTATCACACTTAGATAGGAATAATAAAGATCATCTCTCGGTAATGATTTATTTGTATTTTACTAGCAAATAACTGTTTATTCAAGAGAAATCTTTCGAATTTAAGGATAGAGATTATCAAACATTTTCTGCATAAAATGCTCGTCCCCACATTTTATTTCTTTAACACCAAATTTTTTTCCCTGTTTAATTTTCTTTTCTACCTGAACCCACTCTTCACCATTTCGCACTAATGTAACCATTACATTCTCACTATTCACATTTCTAAATAGGATATAACTAGTATTAGGATCGGATTTTCGGATGTACATGCGCTTTTCACCACGATAACTACCCGACATTTGGTTCTTTAAGGATTCGAATAGTTTATTATCCCCTATTAATAACTGGTTTTTCCACAAATCTTTTGCTGTAAAATATATATAATCTTCTTCATTATTTTCATCAAATAAATGGAATGAATGGAGTAAATCACTCATTACCAGTTTTCCATATTCTTCTCTAGTCTCTTGCATTTGTTTTTTACAGTCTTCAGACAAGTCATTATTTGCCGCATATGTAGTTGTACCTGTAGTCATAAATAAGCAGCAAATAATCATACTATGAATTATTTTTCTCAATATATTCACCTCTACCCCTATTATGTAGCTAATAATGGAAAGTATTCAGGTTAAGGAGGTTATTGGAAAAATGATACCCTAGCATGATTAATGTACATAGTTCTAGTCTATTTGATTTTTATGGCAATACTCGTCCACCAATGCTTCAATCTGATCATGTTCTGGAAAACTCCCTGAGAACTCAAAAAGAATCTCCTCAACAAAATTCCCATTATGATATACATGAATCGCACCATCTTGATTAATAACACTAAATTCAGGTTCGAATCGAAACCCACTTCGTTCAATAGCACCCATCTATAACATTGCCCCTCTTAATGTTTTAACTTTAGGCTTTAGCTAAAGTGTTTCTCCAGATAACATATCTATAAATTAATATGATTTAAAAATGTAGAAATATGTATATTGTTCTATGTAAAAAAGGCGGAACGATTTGTCCCACCTTTTTTAGTTTATTTACCATTTTTTCAGGGGTATACGTTTATTTGAAGCTTGATACAACGAGGTTAATACCGCTTAAAGCTTTAAGAATATCATCTTTACTAACATCAAAATGGGTTGTAAATCTAACAAGAGTTCTACCAAAAGTAACAGCCTGTACTCCAACTTGTCTCAATTGGTCAACAAACTCATCGGAAGTTGTATTTAGACCACTAACATCCACTACAACAATATTTGTTTCGACTTCATTAACAACTTTAAGACCAGTGATGTTCCCCATACCTTCAGCAAATATTTTTGCATGGTTATGGTCTTCTGTTAAACGATTTCTCATTTCAGTTAAAGCAATGTAGGCAGGAGCAGCGATAATCCCGACTTGGCGTAAACCTCCACCTAATCGTTTTCTCCATTTTCTAGCATTAGCAATAAAATCTTTCGGCCCTGCTAGTATAGAACCAACAGGCGCTCCTAACCCTTTAGATAAACATACTTGAACCGTATCACACTGTTCAGTAAAGTCAGTTAAAGGGCGATTAGTTGCTGCTGCAGCATTAAATAACCTAGCACCATCGACATGAACTGGTATTTGATGTCGTTTGGCAATTTCATAAATAGCTGCCATGTTCTCAACAGGTATAACAGCACCACCAGCACGATTATGAGTATTTTCTAAACAAATTAAACCAGTTTCAGGGAAATGCTGATCATCAGCACGAATATAAGCTTCAAGATCTAAAGGATTAATGGCACCACGGTTACCTGCGATAGTACGGGTTTGAACACCTGCAAGTGCTGCAACTGCTCCAGATTCATAATAAAATATATGTGAATTCTCTTCTAGAAGTATCTCGTTACTTGGGCGGCAATGAGTAAGAACTGCTATTTGATTACCTTGAGTACCACTGGTTACAAATAAGGCATCATCTTTCCCTAATAACGCGGCAGCTGTTTCTTCTAGTTTTTTAACCGATGGATCTTCACCGTATACATCATCGCCTACTTCAGCTTCATAAGCAGCTTTTCTCATCGCTTCTGTTGGCTTCGTAATCGTATCACTTCTCAAATCTATCATTCTATTACTCCCTTTCTAGAAAATTATATTAAGTTAATTTTATAATAGTTAAAAAAGCAAGTACAAGAAAAATAATTTGTAAATTATCTCCCATATTACTATTCAAATTAAAGATCTTAGTTCAGTAGGAAGAGAAAATTAAAACCCGAGAAATAAGATCTCGGGTTAATAATTATTATTGGAAAATAGTGTTGAATAATGGAGCATTTAATTCAAGCTTTTCGAATACACCAGTAGTTTTAGCGATATATTCTTCTTTTAAAGAATCTGCTTCAGTAGTATCTTCAGCTTTATCTTTAAGAAGCTCAGCTTTTTTAGTGTAATATCCAGTTAAGCTTTCAATAGCAGCTTCAAGGTCTGCTTTTTGGTCTGCTAATTCTGCTGGAATAGCTACTGCTTTTACATCAGTTGCAAATGTTGCAGCTGCTTCAACAGGATCTGTTCCTTCAGTTACTAAAGCAGTCTCAACTGTACGAATAACCTTTTGAACTGCACCTTGATAAGATAATAAAGCTGAACGTGCAGCTTTTGCTGTTTCGTCTTCTGCAGAAGCAACCTCAGCTGAAGTTTCTTCTACTTTTGTTTCTTCTTCTTTTACTTCTTCTTTACTAGAACATCCAACTACAGATGTTACTAACATACCAGCTAAAAGAAATGATAAAGATTTTTTCATAATGTAAGTCCTCTCCCCTTGTGTATTTCTAAATTGACCCCTCTTTTGGTTTTCACCAACATCATAAAACTATTTTCCTGACAATTTTTAATTTACCTAGTTTTCTAAAATATTTCAAGATATTTTTCGTAATTCGAAATAAATTTAATATTTCTAAAGAGTCTAACTTTTCTGAAATAACAATCTCTTACTTAGTAATAAGTTGGTTTTAAGTAGGGGAAGTTAAGGATATATCTACTGGAGGTGTCATGATGGCAGAAAACATAAGAGATTATATTACGATTGAGGATGAAAATGGAAATGAGAAAGAATATTCAATTGAGGCTTTATTTGATATGGAGGATAATTCATATGCCTTATTAAAATCGATGGATGAAACCATTCTCATGAAAATTGAGGAAGAAGGTGACGAACAATACTTAGTTGGGATTACGGACCCTGAAGAAAAATCTTCAATCCTTGATGCGTATGAGATTGCAATCGATGAAGCCCCTGCCGATTAAATAATAGGTGGAACAGATGAACGATAAAATTTTAGAATTCCATACAGAAGAGTTACAGGAAAAGATACAAAAAGAGATTAACGGTCTGACATTTACGAAAAATTTCCGCTCAGCAACAAGTGAAGAATGGTATATCTTTTTACCTTCTTATCATGATCCCATCTCAGGTGGAGCAGTTGGAAAAGCTATAATTCACTATAACCTCTACGGCAATCGAGAAATATTTATAAATACAACCATCCTATTGGACGATACTAGGTTACATTCTCCGGAGCTTCACCCTCTCGTTTACGCCATTTCAGATGAGATTGTGAATAGACTGGTCGGCTATGCTGATACATTGTTGTCCGTACATGCTGGAGAAAATTCGTATGATGCAGAGTATAAACAATAAAGAAGCAGACCATATTGGTCTGCTTCGAGTCTTAACTAGGGTCTACTTCATCGTAAGAAAAGGTAGTAACTTCGGTATATTCTCCCTTTTGAACTTCTTCAGAAGAAGCTTCTTTTTCTAATTCTTCTGTGTCATTCATACCCGGCGCTACAGTTGGCTCTTCTTTAGAATTCTTTTTCATACCTATCACTCCTTTTTCTTACTTTCCCCTTCGCTTTAGGATTAATGTGTTAAATTTTGTGGAGTTATTAAATTCCGACGAAAAATCAGTTTAAAATCGGCTGTAATTTCCAATAAATCCAAATCATTATTTTCTTTACAATAAACAATAAAATCATCAAATTCATTTTCAATTGCCTGTACAAATTTAGCAGGAAGGAACATATTATTGTAAGCCTGTAAATCATTTGTTAAATAAGTTAAAAAGCGCATGTATAAATCATCAAATAGATTAAATTCATTTTGGAGCTGTTTCTTTTCTGATTTAGTAATGACTTTGCTATGACTAAGAACCATGCCACGCCATTGTTTTTGAAAGGAAGTAAAATGAAGCCAATATTGAAGAGTGTTGTCGGTTAGATAGATATGAATGCCTTCTGTATGATTGCTATTAAAAGTTAGTTCCACTAATGAATCACCTCTTCTTTTTCATTCAGTCTATGTTTCCTAATTTTTTATAGTGAGACTTCGATAAATTGAAGAATGATAAAGCCTTTTTAATCATACACGAAATTCTAAAAAAATCATCAGCCAATTTCTACAATTAGACGCTTATAAGTGCAACCATTGATTAGGCTACAACATAGCATAATGATATAACTTATATAAAAATATTGTCGGAGGAGTGAGCCTATGACGGACGGAGGAAAGAAAAAGAATCCTCAAATTTTCTTGTCCTTACCAGAAGAACAAGTAACAAATCAAGATTATTATCGTTTAAATTATTTTCAAAAAATGATTGAAGAACAAAGTAAGATAAACAATCATATTCAGACTTCAATCAGTGAGGTAAATTCAAATATCCAAGAGACTACAGAAGAGCAAAAAAGAAATTATACTAATCTGATGTCAAAATTAAATAAACAGGATCATATTACCTATCACTTTTTAGACATGATTAAAAACAATGAAACTACTTATAGTGCACTTCTAAAACGCCTTAAAGAAATTGAAGAAAAAAGTGAATCCATTATTCAAAAAGTAAGTAAGGATGGAGTGATAAACGAAGCGATTCTTGATCAACTAGCTTTTCAAGATGATATGTTAAATAAACTTACTTCAAATCTAGAAGAATATAACCGATCTTGTGAGGAATTATCTAAAAACATTAAAAACCAGGAAGAGTTTCACAAGGAATTAGGCTATAAAGTTGATTTACAAGAAGTATTTCATAAAACGGTAATGGAGCGTTTAGATGAGCAAGAAGCAAATACGAAGAAAATGATGAGGCAGCTCGACCATCTAAGGTCTATTATTTACGAAAGAGCATCGTTTTTTGTCAATAAGGTTGAGGAAAACTTTAATAAAATTAGCAAGCCTGTACAACGCTTTTTTATTCAACAAGAAGAAAAAGTTGATAAGAAATAACAAAAGGGCTCGGTCAGCAGACCGGGCCCTTATTTATTTTTGCAAGCTGATTGCAATTAACCTTACCTAATTATATATAGGAAATTTATGAACTTCTTTAATTGTCTAAATCTAATAAAAATTATTATATTACTAGTATTTCTATGTAAAATAGATTAAAATTTTTATAAATGCTGTTTTTGTGAATAATTTTTATCGGTTAACATTATGAGTCTAATTTAAGTGAGGTACTATATAAGTGTTATACTATCGAACGTATGTAATCGACCCATCTACCCCTTGGGTTACTTTTATACATGGCGCAGGTGGAAGTTCTTCCATATGGTATAAACAACTAAAGGAATTTAAAAACCATTTTAATGTGTTATTAGTGGATTTAAGAGGACATGGAAAATCAGGTAAAGGTGATTGGAAAAAGGGAGATTCATTTGACCAAGTATCCGAAGAAGTAGTAAAGGTCTTAAATCATCTTCATATAAAAACTACTCACTTTGTTGGAATTTCTCTAGGAACCATCGTCATCCAAACGATTGCTAGAAAACATCCTGATCGGATCTCCTCCATGATTCTTGGTGGAGCTGTTATAAAATTAAATCTAAGAACAAATTTCTTGTTAACAGTTGGTAAGATTGGGAGATATTTTATACCATATATGTGGCTTTATCGTCTTTTTGCGTGGATTATTATGCCACAACAAAGCCAAGTGGAATCAAGAAATGTTTTTATAAGTTCAGCTAAAAAAATGTGTCAAAAAGAATTTATCCGTTGGTTCCAATTAACGAGAAGAATCAATCCCTATTTAAAAAATCTACAATTTGACTTCAAAAATATCCCAACCCTTTTTATTATGGGACAGGAAGATTATCTATTTTTACCACCTGTAAAAATGCTAGTAGAGAAGAATCAGTCTTTAAAACTAGTAAATATTGAAGATTGTGGACATGTATGTAATATAGATCAACCGCAGCGTTTCAACGAAGAAACGATTGCTTTTATTAAGCAATCCAACAAAAGTGAGTTTCAAAAAGCTGTTAATGGATAGAGTAAACTTAGATAACCAGAGTCAATGATTGAAGTCATTGACTCTGGTTATTTTTATTCTACAGTTTGTTTGATGGAGATTGACATGGAGTAGAATAGGCAACACAGCTAAACCCATGTCTTTCAAGGATAACTTTACTCATTGGACTGGCATCTACAGTTAAATATTTATACCCTTTCTGAATGGCAGCTTGAGCCCTAACAGCAATGAGAGATGTATAATAACCCCTACCTCTATATTCTTCAAAGGTTGAACCTCCCCATAAACTAGCAAAAGAGGTGTTTTTTTCAAAGTACATCCATGCACCACTAACTAATATGCCATTATCATAGCATCCAAATATTAATAAATCTTCTGGATGATTCTTTAAATCTCTTAATAATCTTTCTCCTAATTCAGCATGTGAAGTATTCCAAATTTTATCTTCTAAATTAATTAAATCCTCTATACCTTTTTGTTCCGTAATTTGTACAACATAATCAGGAATAGGAGCCGTTAGTAATTTCTTGTTATCACTAATTGGTAAAATCATTAATGCTTCTGGTTCTTCTATTTCAAACTGGTAGCTTTTTAGTATTTCAACCAAATTTCTTGGAGTATCATAATCATATACTTTCCATTCAAATTCTTGATTCATTTTATTAAAATAGTGTAGTTCTTTTTCAATTTCCTTATGTACGCTTGTTTCATCTAACTTAGAATATAAAATAAAGCCTTTATCATTATGCTCAGCAACATGCCGAACCACGTTGTCTGTCTCTTCTCTTCTCCACCCTGCATGATGAATGTTTTTTCTAAGTTCCTTAGTAAAAACATCGATGATCTCATTCTTATTCAAAAGTTTACTCCCCCTATTACGTCTTATTAATTCTTTTCTCTTCAGATATTCTAACTTAGTTAATGTATATTGGATAATAAAAAATACTTCTCAGTTATTAGGTATTAACACGTAGGCGGCACGGCGAATGACTCATTTTTAAAAAAATTAGGCATGTGCCTATTCACATTGTCCCCTTTCTCCATAGGATAATATCGTATAACACAAACGGAGGTGTTATTAGATGAGTCACGGTTTAGGCAGTGGTTTCGCATTAATCGTTGTGCTGTTCATCTTGTTGATTATTGTTGGAACAGCATTTGTATACTAAAGACGGCTTTTAAAGCCAATCATTAAATTCTTGAAAGGAGCGATTTTTGAATGTATTATGGTCACGGTGCAGGTTATGGATATGGATATGGTGCTCCTGTAGGCGGTAGAGGAATAGGTGGTTTTGCTTTAATCGTTGTGCTATTCATTTTATTAATTATCGTTGGCGCAACTTGGGCATAAACTTATCATATATGGAAAAGGCTGACCACAGAGGTCAGCCTTTTCTTATTACGCTGTTCTAGCTGGTAAAACGATATTAAAAGTGGTTCCTTTGTTAAGTTCACTCTCAATGTAAACTTTACCATTATGACTCTCAATAATTTTGAAGCTTACCATTAAGCCGAGGCCATTTCCTTCTTTTTTCGTTGTGTAAAACGGTTCCCCTATTTTCTTTAATTTCTCCTCGGGAATTCCTATTCCAGTATCTTGAATAGAGACTTGTACTTGCCCCTCATTTACAACAACTTTTACTGAAATATCTCCACCATTTGGCATAGCTTCAATTCCGTTTTTAACGAAATTCAAAAAGACTTGTTTCAGACGATCTTCATCACATTCAATTTGGATAATATCCTCACTTGCATTGAAGTGTATCCTAACATTCTTTTTCCTTGCTTCAAACTCAAGTAGTGATAATACATTTTGAATGATTGGAATAATGTTTTTCTCTTCTAGGTTTACTGCCTTTGGTTTCGATAAAACCATAAAGTCTTCTACAATCGTATTAATCCGTTCAATTTCATCAAGTATGATTTCCACAAACTCTTTTCTTTGTTCATTTGTTTCATCCTCTAAAAGAAATTCTGCATAGCCTTTCATGGATGTTAATGGATTTCTAATTTCGTGAGCAACTCCGGCAGCTAGCTGGCCAACTGCAGCTAACTTATCTTGCCTATGAAGGAATTCCTCTGTTCTTTTTCGTTCTGTTATATCATTTCTGATGGCTAGATATTGATAAGGTTTTCCGTTTTCAGCTATAAACGGAACAATAGTTGTGTCCACCCAATAGAAGGAACCGTCCTTCGCTTTGTTCCGAATTTCACCTTTCCAAACTTCCCCTTGACTAATCGTTTTCCATAAATCTATAAAAAATTGCTTTGAGTGAAAAGAGGAATTTAGCAGCTGATGGGTATTTCCAATTAATTCTTCTCTTGAATAGCCAGAGATTTCGCAGAACTTCTCGTTGACATTGGTTATAACCCCTCTAGCATTAGTAAAAGCAACAATAGAAGATTGATCTAATGCAAATTTAATATCACTTACTTCCTTCAGAGTCTCTTTTAAATGTTCCTCCGCTTTTTTCCGGTTTGTGATATCTGTTCTAATGGATACATATTGGTATGGCTTTCCTTTTCGGTTAAGAAAGGGAACAATGGTGGTATGCACCCAATAATAGGATCCATCCTTTGCTTTATTTCTAACTTCTCCCCTCCATACTTTTCCTAATCCAATCGTTCTCCATAAGTTCTTAAAAAACTCTTTTGGATGATATTCCGAATTTAATATTCGGTGGTCTTGACCAATTAACTCTTCTCGTGTATATCCAGAGATTTCAACAAATTTATCATTGACGTATGTGATGATCCCCTTAGGGTCAGTAATGGCAACAATAGAGGACTCATCTAATGCCAATTGAATATCTTTTAAATTCGTGTCTGAAATAGCTAACTTTTTACTAATCAAGGCACTTGAACCAATTAAACCTGAAAGTATTAATATGGAAACAAATAAGACGAGATAAATTAGAAAACTTTCCTGCTCTCTTGGAGCAATCGCGCCTCCCTCTTGTTTAAATATAGAGGCAGCTTTTATTAGTAAAAAATGCCCTTCAACAATTGCGCCTGTTGTAATAAGTGCACCTAAAGGCTTTAACCAGACTTGGTTTGAAATTGTAAAATTCTTAGAATAGAATAACATCCAAAACACAAATAAGAAGGAAGCAAAAATTAAAATAGAGGACACTATTAATATGACAGGGTCGTAATTTACAGCCATTTGTAAACCATACATTCCGATTATGTGTATAGACAGTACTGCACATGTCATGAATAAGCTTCCAAACCACAAATGGCTATTTTTTAATATTCGATTAGTTACCGTATAAAAAGCCATCCCAGTAAAACAGATTCCAATGATAATGGATAAAATGGTAATCGGTATATTGTAAGTGGTTGAGCCGTTTACATCTAATGCGAGCATACCTATAAAATTCATAATCCAAATTCCAATTCCCATGGAAAAGGTTCCACCGATAAATAGAGATCTTTTATTTTCTACCGATGAGTTCAGCATCGAAAATAAATCTAACGCAGTATAGGAAGCCATGATGGTCAAAATGATGGCAGCTATGATTAAAACAGGATTATATAATATGATGATTTCTTGCATTTATAATAAGGAACCTCCCTTTGTCGCAAGTGTTTCAACTATGATTGTAATGTAATCATTCCTCATATGAAAGAGAAATATATTCTTTACTTGAATTTTCCTAGGCTGGAGTTAGCTTTATTTAGTCAATGCTTATTTTTTGAAAATTCTTTAAAAAATATTATAAAAATGGGTACACATTTTTTATTTTTTTGTGTATACTGTACTATAACAGAAGAACAAAATATATATTGTATTATAAAAGGAGGAGTTAACATGTTACAAAGTCCAGTAGAGTTTTTCCGTACGTTACCAAAAAAGGTGTGTCCTGAGTGTGGTCAACAGGTAATGGAACAAGCTGAATCTTACCTTCAAGAGTGTGATCGCTGTTTATCAAAGAAAGTTGAATAGCATGTTAAACAAAAAAAGCAATGAGTTCGGACCTCATTGCTTTTTCTGTTCTATAATATATTTTTTCGTAAATGTTTTAAAAATATTTAGAAAAATCTATTAAAATAGTTTATACTGTTATTATCCTAAATCATTTAGGGTATCGAAATACTCTTTTATTTTAAGGGGGAATTATTTTGGAAAAGACAGTAGAAAAGCGTTTAACTAGAGAAGAAGTACCTGTTGAGCAAACTTGGAATTTAAATGATCTCTTTACTTCAGAAGAAGCCTGGGAAGCTGGTATAAAAGAAATTGAAAACACACTGCCTGATTTCACCGTGTTTAAAGGCAGACTTCATGAGAGCGCATCCACTTTACTCACGTGTTTAGAAAAACAAGAGGAATTACAAAAGAAGATAGTATTAGTGTCAACCTATGCATCTTTACGTCAGTCAGGTGATGGGACAAACCCTGTTAATCAAGGAAATTCATCTAAAATTGGAGCTTTATTGTCCAAAGTAAGTGCTTCCTTATCCTTTATCAATTCAGAAATTCTTACAATTGACGAATCGGTCATCGAACAATTTATAAAAGAAGAAGCTGGATTAGTACCTTTTCAAAGAAATTTAAAAGTTTTACTTGAAGCAAAAAAATACAGGCTTTCAGCTGAAACGGAGCAAGTCCTAGCGGCATTAGGTGAAGTTCACGGTGCTCCTTATAACATTTACCAAACAAGTAAATCTGCAGATATGCAATTTTCTTCCTTTAAGGACGAAGAAGGAAATGAACTACCCAATTCATTTGCCCTTTTTGAAGATCGATATGAATTTTCTCCAGATACTTACACAAGAAGAAAAGCATATGAATCATTTGTAGGTACTTTAAAACAGTATAAAAATACATATGCTTCAACGTATGCAACAGAAGTTAAAAAACAAGTAACTATTTCCCGTTTACGAAACTTTAATTCTGTAACAGAAATGTTGTTACAGCCTCAGGAAGTTTCAGTAGAAATGTATAACAACCAATTAGATATTATCGGTCAAGAGCTTGCTCCTCATATGAGAAGATTTGCAGAGTTAAAGAAAAAGGTTTTAGGATTAGACCAAATGAGATTCTGTGATTTAAAAGCTCCTCTTGACCCGGATTTCAACCCAAAAACCACTTATGAAGATGCAAGTAAAGTCATTTTAGAGTCGTTAAAGGTGATGGGTCCTGAATATATGGAAATCATGGAAAAAGGACTAAGTGAAAGATGGGTAGATTTGGCAGATAACATTGGTAAATCAACTGGTGCTTTCTGTGCAAGTCCTTATGGAGCTCACCCGTATATCCTTATTACATGGACAGATACGATGAGAGGCGCATTTGTGTTAACACATGAATTAGGCCATGCAGGACATTTTTATTTAGCCAATAAATATCAACGTATTATTAATACTCGTCCTTCTACGTACTTTGTTGAAGCACCTTCTACAATGAATGAAATGTTACTAGGGCAGCATTTGTTAGATACTACAAATGATAAACAGATGAAACGTTGGGTTATTCTTCAATTATTAGGAACTTACTATCATAACTTCGTAACACACCTATTAGAAGGTGAGTTCCAGCGTAGGGTTTATGCTTTAGCTGAAAAAGGAGTTCCATTAACAGCAAACACTCTTTGCGAGCAAAAGAAAAATGTATTAACTGATTTCTGGGGAGATTCAGTTGAAATCGATGAAGGTGCAAGTCTGACTTGGATGCGTCAGCCTCATTATTATATGGGACTTTATCCATATACTTACTCAGCTGGGCTTACCGCTTCAACGGCAATGGCTCAAAAAATCGCAGAAGAAGGTCAACCTGCAGTTGATCGCTGGTTAGAAGTCTTAAAGGCTGGGGGAACAATGAAGCCATTAGAATTATTAAAACATGCTGGTATCGATATGTCCCAACCAGAACCGATTCGCCAAGCAGTTAGCTATGTTGGTTCATTAGTTGATCAGCTTGTTAGCAGTTACGAATAATTCCATAAAAAATAAGAGCTCAAATGGGCTCTTATTTTTTTCTTATCTACCTAATGGCTCCATGTGGTAAAACAGCATGTACGCCTTTAACTTGGTTGACAATCTGTGTTATTCGTAAATCTACAACCACGCTCGCTAAAGCAGTTGCTTCTGGTTTACTAACGTTATAATGTTCTTGAATGAATGTAATCATTTCTTCTAAAGCCATTACCATAGCTACATTTAAATCTTCATGAAAACCAAAGGTAATCCAACCTACAGGAGTATTGGCTCTAGGAGAACTTAATGTAAGATTGTCATGGACAATTAAAGTCAAATCAACTAAATCCATTGGACACTCGATTGCTTGTCCGGATACCTCACCATCCCCTTGCAAAGCATGGCCATCCCCTGCTGAAAAGAGAGCACCATCAACAGCGATAGGAAGGAATAGACTACTTCCTCGCACTAATTCCTTACAGTCTATGTTCCCTCCAAAATATCGAGGTGGAATCGTCGAGTGTACCCCTTCTTCACTAGGTGCATTACTCATTAGTCCTAAAAAGGGTTGTAGAGGCACAGAAAAAGGTTGGTTGTTTATCTCTGTTTTGGCCACTTGTTTTACGCGGTCTAATTCCCAGTTAAGAGTTAATTCTTCTACGTCTGTCAAACCAAGCTGCTCATTATGCCAGTTCATTTTCCCACCTGCACAGTTCCAACCATACCAGCCAGGAACTAAATCGTTAATTTTTATTTCTAATGTCATGCCTGGTTTAGCGCCATTTACTCTAATAGGGCCAATAATAGGATGTCCCCATGTACTTTCTTGTTCCCTAGATTGGTATCTTTTTCTTTCTACTCCTTTACTAGAGCTGTATCCCCAACCAATATCCAACGAATTAAATCTAATCGTGTCACCAGAATTCACTGATAAAATGGGTTCATATTCTTTACTAAACGAACCATGAACATGTTGGTCTTCCGTTTTAATCGTATGTATCGTCATTTGCTTCACCTAATTCCTTGGCTTAATCAAAAATATATTACGAAAAAACCATAAATGATATTAGAAGGCTATTTCGTTACAATAAGTAGCCTTTTAAAAACTGTAACTGAATAACACGAAAAGAATCAAGAGAATTTTTAGTAAATTATGACTTTAAATGATCCTTCAGATAGTATTCTCCGCGCTTAATATATGAGTTCATTATTTCTTCAGGTACTAAGTTACCTCCAGTAGACCATACAATTTGTGTACTATTTCTTGATTGCTCCTGACATAAATGTTGCTCAAACCATTTATTACGTACCATAGTGGTTGGACCATACATCCCTGCTAGTGCGGATGGTTCAAGATTAATACTTTCGACATCATGTAAAATATATAACAGTTTGTATAATTCAGCATCTTGCACCGTATAGATTCCATCAATAAAGGGCCCGACTGTCTCTGCTACGAATTTTGAACACCTACCAACAGCCAAACCATCTGCATCAGTCAAGTTATCTATATCGAAATCCTGTACCGAAAGTTGATCATATTGTTTTGTCATTAAACCAATTAACATACATGGCGAATGGGTTGGTTCTGCAAAGATTATTTTTACTGCATCTCCGAATAGCATTTTTAGACCATAGGCAATTCCTCCAGGGGCTCCCCCCACACCGCAAGGTAAATATATGATCAGAGGATGATCTTGGTCAATACTAATATTCATTCCTTCCAATTGCTTTTGAAGTCTAAATGCCGCTACAGAATAGCCTAAGAATAGATCGATGGAGTTCTCGTCATCTACAAAATAACCATATTCATCTCTCTTACTGATCTCTCTTCCAATCTCAACTGCTTTACTGTAGTCAGATTGATGCTCAATGACTTCAACTCCATGGGTCCTTAACAGTTTCTTTTTCCAGTCCTTAGCGTCTTGAGACATATGTACCTTTGTGTTAAAACCTAATTTAGCACTCATCATTCCTATACTTAAACCTAGATTTCCAGTAGAACCAACTGATATGGTGTACTTTGAGAAAATATTGCGATATTTTAATCCTAGTAAGGCACTATATTGTTCTTCTTCTGAAAATCCGTGTTCAAAGGCTATTTTTTCAGTAAATTTTAAAACCTCGTAAATTCCTCCCCGTGCTTTAATGGAGCCCGCAATCGGTAGTTCATGGTCAGTTTTTAAGAATAATCGTCCTTCGAAATACCCATATCTATCTATTAGTTGATTTTTCATTGATGGTATTTCGACTAATTTTGATTCAATAATTCCATTTGTTGTAGCTGTTTCAGGAAAAGCTTCTACTTATAGTGGAGCAAATCTTCTTAGCCTTTCCTCTGCCTCTTTTATATCAGAAAGTTTGATTTTCATTTTTGCCTCACTAAATGGCTGTACATCTGTATTCTCCCAGAGCACTTCTTCTGTAGAAATGATTTTTTCAAGCATTGGGTATGTTCGTATCCAATCTGATTTTGTTCTTCCAGATAAAACCTTCCCCATCTTATCCCCTCCCCTATTTAACCGATATACATACCGTAACATGAATAGACTTAGAGTTAAAAGAATTTTTAAAAAATTGATTGAGGTAAGAAAAGCGCAAGCGCCCGTTTAGCGACGTATGGACTGGAGCGCCTCGACTGAGATAAAGGAAACACGAAGAGCGTCAGCGATTCGATGTTGACTTATCGTAGGGAGAGGAGCGAAGTACACTAGTCGCTGGGCGCTGGAGCTAGACAGTAGTCTAACTTCAGAAACTAATACTCTTATCTAAAAAAAGAAATAGCGTTCGCTATTTCTTAAACATACACATGTCTCATGGTTAATGGCTTTAAGGCTTTAGTTTCATTTATAAATATAAAAGAATCGTAACGCTCTGAAATTTTAGATGGAACATAGTTTCCAAGATGTTCGTATTCCGGATTATAAACCACTCCAATTGCTCGATGACCAATGGTTTGGTTAAACAGATGTTTATTTTCTTCTGTAAACACCAAGATCTTATCTTCTGCTCCAGCTTCGTTCAATAATTGTTCCCAGCTACCTTCTACTCCCTCCGGAACGGGCATTACTTCAATGTCTTCTCCCCACTTTTTAGCTGCTATAACTGTACCCTTATAAGTTCCAAAACCGATGGAATATACTTTTTTGTTGTGTTTTTCTCTCATAATTTGGCCGACATTAACGAGTCCTTCATCAACCATATCTGTCGCTCTAGCATCTCCGATATGAGTATTATGTTCCCAAATAATTCCCTTAGCACCAGGTCCATAGTAGTTTGCAATCTCTTCAACAGCACTTACCATGTGATGGTCCCTTATATTCCAATCATCTGGACCACCTTTCACCATCGTTCGGTAATAGGCTTCTGCATTAAGAGTTACTAAACTATTTACAGATAAATTTAGTGAGTCTTCAGGACCCATAGTAAATTTATGTTTATTTTCTCTAACTTTTAATAACAGTTGAACGACTTCATCCGTACATTCTTCACCATAAAAAGCAGCAGATACACCGTAATATTCTGGTTTACGTTCAAAAGGCTCAAAGCAAGAGAAGGCTTTTTTGGCTGCCTCGATATCATTTGATTGATTATCTCCAAGTACTTTAAGGATCTCGTCCATTGACTCCCATAAGCTATAAACATCTATTCCGTAAAAACCAACATTAGAGCTTTGTTTACCTTGATTATGTTCTTTAAGCCAAATAATTAAATCCATTATTTCTTCATTTGCCCACATCCAAGTTGGCCATCGATTAAATGCACTAAGAGCCTCTTCAGGACTTATTTCTTCATAACCTTTTATGTAGCTATTGACTTTAAAGCATGATGGCCAATCACCTTCGACTCCTATAAATTGAAATCCTTTTTCTTTTATTAAACGCTTCGTTATTTCGGATCGCACCGTATAAAATTCAGAAGTACCATGTGATGCCTCTCCTAATAAAACATATTGGGCATCACCAATCGCATCAATGATTGGATCTAAATCCTTTATACCTTCAAATGTCTTTGCTTCCGCTTTAATGGCCTTTACTATACTCTCACTCATGTAATTAATCCTCCTTTTTGATACATATCATTTCCCAATTTAATTAGTTAGAAAATGGGAAAAATAGTTAACCTAGTGTGAGCTCTGATTAAACAAATAAGTGCATAAGGTGGTCATAGGAGGAAAAGCTTTATATAAGATTGCTTTTTAAATTTGATGAAGGTCTTCAATAACTAAAATAAACTAGCCGAATCAGTATAGGAGTGAATAACAATTATGAAAAATAAACCACAGAACGAATACTTAACACATGCACCAAAAAAAGAAATGATGACCATTGAAACGGATGGCAGAGGACCAAATCTAAAAAATTATCCAGGCGACTCCGTTAATGAACATGAAAACCAAGAAACAGCTAATGCTATTATTGCAGCAGGTGAAATTGGTCAACAAATGGAGAATAATTAATATATAGGAGTTGATAGAATGGAAACAATTGATCCGAAAAATGTTAAGCCAGGAGATGAAGTATATGTTATATATAACAACCCTCATACTCCAACCGTTTCAAATATAAGAGCAGCCGAAATAGTCCCTCACCCGAAGGATCCCAATCAATTAGCATTATTTTTAAACGAAACCTTTCATGTAATTGAAGATGATGACGCCCTTTTTACATCTGAAAATGCTGCAGAACAGGCGTTTAATGACTTATATGGAGACTATAACATGCAATAAAATTCGTTACTTAATTGGTGAGCCTCATTTACTGATACATAGTAAAAAAGGCAAAAAATAAAAGGCTTGCTCATGTGAACGAGTAAGCCTTTCTTATATTCTTAGTTAATTTTTGGAAGCTCTCTTACTTCGAGTGCCGTATCATTTCCGCATAAAGGACATTTTAAATCCGCAGTAGCAAAGTCTTTTCTCATCCAACCATTACAATCATCATGACTACAAGAGTACACTTCAATATCCATTAGAATATCTTCTAGTTTTTCTTCTTGAGCTTTTTTATTAAAAAAGATTGGAACCGCCCCCCTTTTTTTCTTAGTATGGACAAATATAGATAATTTAAAAGTGTTATTTTAAAATAATTCAGTTATTCCATGATAATGAAACTTTTAAGACTAAATATTTATGTGATACTTGATAAAACTACATATAAAGATTATGGGTGGTGATGATTGAATAAATGGAAGGAAATAAACGATATACAGTTGCCGGGACAGATGTAGAGGAAGTAAAGAGGTTAAATGCAAATTCAGGTTTATCATATAATGAAGTCAAAAAGATATTAGCAAACAGAATGCTATCACAACAACATAAAGAGAAGTAGCCTAAAGGGTAGTGACCCCTAAAAGTTAGAGTTTTAATTATGCAGCTTTTTGGCTAGTTTGAGTTCGGTATTGCACGGGACTTAAACCAGCCAATTTTACTTTAATTCTTTCGTTATTGTAATAATAAATGTAG